>NZ_CP036271.1:1276153-1441153 GCF_007745175.1 Caulifigura coniformis
TCTGCGGCTTCAGATCGATGTCCTCGGCATGCATCAGAAAGTTCCGTCCCTGCTGCTCAACCCAGACCGCCGTCGGCTCGTCGGTACACTGACTGATCCAGCAACGCCTCGTGCCCAAGTGCAGGAACACCAGGAAGTACAGGTCAACCAAACCCTTCGGAGTCCACATCGGCTTGGTGACGAAGTCGCACTGCCAGAGTGTCGCGGCATGACGTCTCAGGAAGGCGTCCCATGAGTCGTCTGACCGATGTGGCTGCGGATCCAGGCCTGCTTCGACCAGGATATTCTTGACGGTCTGGCGAGAGAGCTTGATCCCGAGCTTCCGCAATTCACCGAGGATGCGGGTATAGCCAAAATCTGTCTCTTTCCTGATTCTGATCACCAGATCCTGGATTCCTTGTTCGGTTCGTGGACGGCCCGACGGACGGCGGGTCACTTTCGGGATCGAGCCGGGTCCTTCGAACTCGCGGATCCAGCGCACGAAGGTCTCGTAGGTGCAGATCGAAATGAGATTCCGGAGTTGCGGACCAATCCTTCTGCCGGCACGGACGAGCCTCCGCCGGTCCGCGATCGACGTCGGCATGCGTGGAGGCAGCCGACCGCGGAGGATCCGGTTCTCTTCCCTCAGGTAAGCCACCTGCCGGGCCAGTTCCTGTCTCGTACAGCAGGCGAGCATTGCCAGCAGCGGGTGAAAGATCCGTGACATCGTGCTACGGTCGATCTCAGGTGAAAATCAGGAGCGCAGAGTTTTTGTACCCCGCTGGAAGGACCGCACCGTAACGGCGAGGAGGCCGTCCGATGGTCTTCACGGCGGGAGTTCCGAAAGCGAATCTAGGTTCGCCAGTAGCAGCTCAATCCGACTGCCCCAGATTGCCTGTCTTCCGGCTGGAGTGGCCTGAGGCTCGCGCCTTTTTCTCTCGGCGCTCGCGCGCGAGCGCGGAGAGAGCGCCGCGGCGCTCGCGCAGGGCTTGATTCTGTTAACCAAAGGCGCTTTTCGTTCCGTAACTTCGGGTCGCGGCGGCCGGCCCCCGAGCGCGACGCGGAATCACGAAGTCAATCGCTCTCAACAGCTTGTGGCTTTTGGCTGGAGAGAAACTTTCCGCTTAGCCGTTGTGTACGGGGAGGGTTCACGAATCCGAGGTGTTGACGCCGCCCGGCTGCTTTGCCGCGGTCGATCGCCGCTGGTAAAGTGCGCCTTACGGGCAAATAGGGCAATTGCCCAATGGGATCTGCTTCCGAGTCGACACGACCTCCACCTCATCATCTTCGATCAGCTGCTTCTTGGTGTCCGCTGTTTGTTGGCGCGGAATCAGTTGTGGTCCGTCGAGACCTCAACGCCATTGGACGATGGCCGCGATCTCTGGCAGCGATTTGAAGGACTGGGACCTCAGGTCCGCCGCAACACTTCGTTTCTGCATATCACGGGAGTCGGCAATGCTCATGTCGTCCTGGCGTCGATGGTTGCGGAGGCTAGCGGCCCGGCCGGTGCGGTTCACGTGGCATCGTGGCCGTCGGGGTTGGCGTCGTCGTCCGGCGATGCGGAGGAGCATGGCCTCACGCATTGGCGGTCGCGATCGCCGCGGACCTGAGGTCCTGGAATCCCGGCTGCTGCTGGCTGCGGTCACAGCCACATTGACGGACTCGCTCCCGGTCGGTGGTGACACCGATGCCGATGGCGTCGTCGATCCGGGCGAAACGATCACCTACACGGCGACGATCACGGAGACGAGCGGGAGCGCTGCCACCAACGTCTCGTTCTCGGTGGACCTCGATCCCAATACGACGCTGGTCGCAAACTCGGTTCGGATCACACCGATTGCCCTCGACGATGCCTATTCACTCGTCGGCAACACGCCGCTGACGGTGAATGTCGCAGCCGGCCTCCTGGCCAACGACATCGACATTGATTCGACCACTCCGTTTTCGAATGTCGGCCTGAGCGCGGTGGCTGCCAGCGTGACCGACATCGGCGGAACAGCCGGCGTCAGTGGCAGTCTCGTGGTCAATGCCAACGGCAGCTTCACGTACACGCCGGGCACGGGTGCGACCGGGACCGACATCTTCAGTTACCGGATCGTCGATCCGCACAACCTGCAGAACGTCACGGTCGGCGTCGTCACGTTCACGATCACTGATCCTGTGTGGTATGTCGACAGTGCCTACGGCGGCGCGAACGGAGCGAGCGACGGCTCGTTCCTCAAGCCGTTTACGTCGCTCGCGCCGCTCAATGACACCTCACTCCCACTCGACGGCGACGCCGATGCGCCGGGCAGCACGATCTTCGTCTACGAGAGCGGTGCCAACTACACGACCGGCATTCAGCTCGAAAACAATCAGAAGTTGATCGGCGAGAGCACCGGATTGACAGTCAATGGCATGTCCCTTGGCGGCTCGGGCGCCAACCCGGTGATCGTCAACACGGCTGGAAACGACGTCACACTGGCCAGCGGCAACACCCTTCGTGGGATCAACATTGGCACGGCGTCTGATGCCGTGGGCAGCGGGTTGGCTGGATTCAATATTGGAACATTGTCGGTCTCCAATGTTTCGATCGTCACGGCGGGCGAGGACGCCATCGGGATTGGCAACGGCACGTTCGCGGCCGGGTCGGCCTTCACGTCCGTCTCGGCAAGCGGATTAGGCGGCATCAGCCTGAACTCGATGCACGGGGGGGTTGATCTCGGAACAGGTACGCTCTCCGGGAGCGGAATCGTTTTCAACGTGAATGGAGGGACCCTCTCCGCGACCTACAGCGGCAACATCACGCACACCACGATCAACGCGACGGTCTCGATCATCAATCACTCGAGCGGCACGATCACGTTCCAATCGGGTTCGATCAATATCACCGGTGGGGCAGGCCTTCAATTTGCAAACGCCGATGGCTCCTATGACTTCAACGGCACAAACACACTGAACGGCGGCGACGCAGGGATCGACATCCTCAACGGTTCCGCGGGCTCGTTCACGTTCTCTGCCAATACGGCGATCACCAATCCGAGCGGCGTCGGCTTCAACATGCTGAATAGCAACGGCTCGGTGAGCTACGCGGGAGCAATCGCCAAGAACAGCGCGGGCCGCGCGGTCAGCATCGACAACCACGACGGCGCGAATAACGTCACGTTCTCGGGCAACATCTCGTCGACCGGCACGAGCGGCGGCATCCTGGTGCAGAACAACGCGGCCGGCACGGTGACATTCTCCGGGGCCAGTAAGACGCTGAACACCGGCGCGAACGCGGCTGTGTCGCTGCTGAACAACACCGGCTCAACGATCAACTTCACCGGGGGCGGACTCGATATCGATACGACCAGCGGTGCTGGATTCGCAGCCACCGGCGGCGGCACGGTCACGGTGCAGGGCACGGGCAACTCGATCACCTCCACGAGTGCGACGGCGCTCAACGTCGATAACACCACGATTGGCGCCGGCGGTCTCGTCTTCCACGCGATTTCCGCCGGCAATGCCAGTGCAGCAGCCGACCCGGCCAGCGGCATCATCCTGAATACCACCGGTGCGACCGCCGGACTCACCGTCACCGGCGACGGCAACACCAGCGTCGGCGGCAACAATTCCGGCGGCACGATCCAGAACACCACCAGTCACGGGATCTCGCTGACGAATACCCGCAGCCCGTCGTTCACGAATGTGAACATCCAGGGCACGCTGGGCCACGGGGTCAACGGCACCGGTGTCACGAACTTCACCTTCGCCAACAGCAAGGTCAACAACGCCGGCGACGCCTCCGGCGAGAACAGCATCAACTTCGATCCCGATTCCGGCACGGCCAATGTGACGTTCTTAAGCAACGTTTCCGGCGTCGTCAGCATCACGAACAATCAGATCACGAACACGGAAGCCGATGGCGTTCGCATCGTCAACGGGTTCGGGACCATCAGCAACCTCGTCATTACAGGCAATCAACTCGGTGACACCGGTGATGTCGCAACGCCCGGCTCGGCCATCCTGGTCCAGGCGAAAGCGGTTGCCGTGGGCAACGCCGCTTCGATCACCAGGGCCGACCTGAACAACAACACCATCACCGATTTCCGGGCCGGCGCCGGTTTCGTGATCCAGGCCGTCTCGACGGATGCCACCAATAGCGCGCTCGTCAGCCTCGGCACGCCCGGCAGCGCGACCAACGTCATCAACGTCACCGGCAACCTGATGAACGGCGGCAACGGCGGCATCGGTAATCAGCCGGACCGCTTCATCACGGCCGGGATCTCCGGGACGGCCGCCGCCAACTTCAACGTCTCCAACAACGGAACCCTTGCGAATCCGATCAGGAACATCGACGGGGTCGTCATCGAATTGCAGGTGGATGGCCACTCGACCTACACCGCGACCGTCAACAACAACGTGATCGCCGCGAACAACGCGGTCGGCTCGGCCGGTATTGCGATCGGCGCCGACGCCGACGGTTTTGCAGGAACCACCGACGATGCGTTCATGATCGTCACGGTCAGCAACAACAACATCAGCCAGACGGACGGCCCAGGCATTTTCGCCCTCGCGCGAGGCGAATCAACCGCCAGGCTCGATGTCCACATCCTGAACAACACCGTTGCCGCGCCGACCGCGACCAGTTCCGCCCGTGCAGGCATTCGGGTCGATTCGGGTTCGGCGATGAGCATCGACACAACCGTCAACCTGGAGATCTCCGGGAATACGACGGGCGGAAGCACCAACACGGCAACGAGCACGACGTCCCCAGGGATCAACCTCCGCAAGCAGGGGACCTCGGTCACCATCAATGAGTTCAACATCAAAGGGATGCCCGACCCGGCGCCATTAGGAGAGGCATCACCGGCCATCGAGAACTATGTCAACAGTCAGAATACCAGCACATCGGGTACGTTCGGTGTCGGGGGCACAGCGCTGCTTTCGGCGACGAGTGGATTCACGAACAACACGCCAGCCGGCTTCCTGATGTTCGCGTACGCGCTCGAGGAAGCGCCGCCACAGCCCAATGTGGAAGAGCCGACTTCCTCGCCGATCGACGACCCAATCAACGTCGAACCGGTCGTCATCGTCGAGGAGCACGGACCATCCCCGACCGCCGTCAATGTCCCCGAGCAGGCAGTACCGCCAGTCATCACCTTTGATGACGGCGTGCTCTCCCAAATCGAACTCGATGCCCTTGTTGATGCGGCGATCGAACGCTGGATCGCCGCAGGTCTCACTGACGAGCAGCGGGACTACCTGGAATCCGTCACGGTCACCGTCGCGAGCATGCCCGGCTGGTATCTCGGTTCCGCTTCACCGGGCGTGGTCACGATCGACTCCGACGCCGCAGGAAACGGCTGGTTCATCGACCAGACTCCCCTCGACGACAGCGAGTTTTCTTCCAACGGATCTGCCACGCGGCTCGCCGCCACGGCCGGCAGTGATGCGGCGGACGATGTCGACCTGCTAACGACCCTCATGCACGAGTTCGGCCATCAGCTCGGCCTGCCGGACTACTACAGCGCGGACCAGCGCAACAACCTGATGTTTGACTACCTCACCGTTGGCGAACGGCGATTGCCGACTGCAGCACAGGCCGATGGCTATGTCACCGGCAGCGTCGCTCACGAAGCGTTCATGTTCGGCCCACTCAACCTCGGCACGCTCCCGGCCAACAAGGCGGTGCAGGTCATTTTCCAGGCGACCGTCAACACCCCCCTGCCGGCCGGCCTCGCACCGACGATCTCGGCCCAGGGCACCGTCAGCGGCACCAACTTCACCACCGTCAACACCGACGACCCCGACATCGCCGGCCCCGCGAACCCCACGACGACCACCCTCGACTCGCTAACCATCGGTAGCCAGGTCTGGATCGAAACCGGTGGCAACTCGACGTTCGACGTCACCGACACGAAGCCCAACGGCGTGACTGTGAAACTCTACGTGGACGACGGCGACGGCGTGCTGGATGCGGGCGATGGCGCGGCAATCGCCACGACCACGACCGCCAACATCGGCGGAACTGATGGACGTTACCAGTTCACCGGCCTCCTGCCGGGCAACTACATCATTGAAGTCGCGAGCGGCGGTCCGCTCGCCGGGCTGGCCTCTCTCGCCGGCGCGCCCGATCCCGACAACAACGTCGACAACGACGACAACGGCGCCCCCGTGGCCGGATTCGGTTTCGCGAGTGCCCCCATCACCCTGGCCTATAACACCGAGCCAACCACCGACGGCGATGCAGATGCCGACACGAACCTCACGGTCGATTTCGGTTTCATCGCCAACCAGAATCCCGTCGCGACGGACGACAACTTCACGGCGGCCGAAGATGGCCCGACGGTCACGGGCAACCTGATCACCGGTAACAACGGCAACGGAGTCGACAGCGATGCCGACGTGGGCAACGTCCTGTCGATCGCTTCGATCGACATTCCGGGCGTCGGAACCGGCCTGGCTGTGGGCGTCGAGCACGAGTTTGCCAGCGGCGCGACGATCCTCGTCAACGCCGATGGCAGCTTCACGTTCAATCCAGCAAACGCCTACCAGGGCCTCGATGACACCGAGACCACGCCCGAAACGTTCACCTACACGCTGAGCGACGGCGTCGGCGGGACCGATACGGCCACCGTGACGGTGACGGTCTCGGGCGACGATGACGATCCCGTGGCGACCGATAACGACGTCACGACGAACGAAGACACGTCCCTCACCGGCAACGTCATTACCGACAACAATGGCCACGGCGTCGATTCGGATGCCGATATCGAGACGCTCACCGTGACGTCGATCACAGTCGACGGTGACGTTCTGGCGGTCGGTGTGCTTCATACGCTCGACAGCGGCGCAACGCTCATCGTCAACAGCGACGGCAGCTACACCTACAACCCGAACGGCGCGTTCGATGGTCTCGACGTCGGCGAGAGCGACACCGAGGTGTTCACCTACAACCTCAGCGATGGCGACGGCGCGGCCGACACCGCCACGGTGACCATCACGATCACCGGTCTGAACGACGCTCCGGTCGCCAGCGACGACGACATCTCCGTCGCCGAGTTCTCGACGGTCTCCGGAAACCTGATTACCGGGATTAACGGAAACGGCCCCGACACCGATCCCGACGTGGAGACACTCACGATCACCGAGGTCAACGGCCTCGCCGCGAGCGTCGGCACGCAGATCACGCTTGCCAGCGGGGCGCTGCTCACCGTCAACGCCAACGGAACCTTTACCTACGACCCGAACGGCGCCTTCGATCCGCCGCCAGGCGGGTCCGAAACCGACAGCTTCACCTACACGCTCAGCGACGGAACGGTCGTTGACCAGGCGAACGTCGAAATCACGATCACCGGCATCGGCCCCCGCGGAAACATCGTCGCCACATTCCGGCGCGACAAGGCCACGCTGTCGAACACCGACAATCTCCCGCTCGATGTCGACATCGTGTTCCTGGCCGGGGCCGTTCGATTCGTCGGCCGAAACGGCACGACGATCAACGGTGTCTCCGTCCTGGAAATCCCGGGCATCGATTCGATCGGCGGCCGGCTTGGCAGCAGTGAGGACACCGTCAATGTGACCGGCGACGCGGACCTGTTCAGCCTCGACCTGCGTGCCGGGGACAACGCGATCAAGTTCGAGGACTTTTCATCGCGACGCACGGTCACCGCGACCGGCCGGCTGGGAGGACTCGACTTCGACGCCATCGACAGCCAGTTCTACCGACTGGCCGTCAACACCGGGAATTTCGCCGACTCGGTGAGTCTCCAGAACATTGACGTCACCAGCACGACGTCAATCCGCCTCTATGCCGGATTGCACGACGTCACGATCGACGACTCGACGTTCGGAAACACCTTCACGCTCAGTTCCACAGGACCCAATACGACGCTGGACATCGAGGCCGGTGCTCCCAATCTGGCGGGGACCAGTTTCCTCGGGAACTTCACCGTGACGACCGGCAGCAGCGCCGTGATTAACATCAGCCCGCTGTTGACGTCCGACCAGACGACGTTTTCGAAGTTGTTCACGATCACCGCCAAAACGCCCAACGCCCAGCTGATTGACGCGAATGCGATCTACTCGAAGCCGAAAAAGCTGAAGAATGTGACCGATCTCTAGTTCGTGAGGAGTTTGAGTCAGCCTGGCCGGAGCTCGGCGAGCGGGACGAACTGAAATCGAGGTGCCTTCGCGCCGGTCAAGTATGATCGATAGATCAAGCCCTCGGGCAGAACCTACCAGAGACCGCAATCCGACTCAGAGTTAAGGAATGCGTCGTTAAGCCGAAGGCCCGCGGCGATCTCGGTACGTCCGTACCACATGTCAGGCTTCGCTGACCGACTTACGGCAACAGAAAGAGATCCGGCCACCATTCCCTCGTTCGCAGAAGTGCGACCCCTTCGGCCAGTATGGGAATCCAGATCCACCGCAGGCACATGCGAAGCTCCCCCTTCAGGCCATCGAGGCTGACGGACAGCATCGGTGGCGAACTGAGCAGCCCCGGCCTGGGAATGAACACGGGCACGCTCGAGCGATAGCGAACGAAGTCTTCGCCGAAGATGCCCTGGAGCTTCGCTTCCTCGTAGGGCACAGTGATCAGCAGGTAGATCGGCAGGGCGAGCAGAACTCCGATCGCAAACGTGACGCTCTGCACGAAGAACGCGATCGAAAGAGTCAGGAGAAACGTTCCCAGGTACAGCGGATTCCGGCAGATCGAATAGGGGCCCTCGGTCGCCAGTTGCCGGTGCTTCCGCCCGCCGATGTAGAGCGTCGCCCACCAGCGGAACAACGCACCGGCGGCGAAGCACACCCATCCGGCGACTTCCAGTATCCAGGCCTCGCGCGAGTTCTCGCGTACCATTGGCGCCGACAGGGCACTTGCCACCGCAAACGGCGCGATCACCAGCATCGAAAGCCAAGCCCGCGATCGGACGAACCAGCGTCTCGTTGGCGACTGAGGATTGATTCCGACATCACTCGTCATCGTAGTTGCACCTTGATCCGTTCGAGGGAAATCCACAGTGGCCGTGATGACGGCGAGTGAGGCCGCTGGATGGCGGGTCGCCCGACGTGTCAGAAGTCGTACCACAGTCCAGCACCGACAAGTTGCTGGGAGTCGTCATAGAACTGGTACTGGCTCGACTTGCCGTTGAAGTAAAAGCCGCCCACACGCAACACGTGCCCGGTCTGTTCGCGCCAAAGCCAGCCCGCCTCCGTCGTGACGTCGCCGCCGAAGTCGTGCTCCTCCCGCAGGTGGGCGTGAACCGCGAGAAAGGGCGTTCCTTCCGGCCCTGTGACGCCGGCCTTGGAAAGCTCCGTTCCGAACTGGAGCTCCCAGGGGTCGGCGCCACCCTCCCGAAAGAAGGCATAGGCGGCCTCGGCGTACAGCCGCATGGAATCCACCGGGTAGTGCGACACACCCAGTTGCACCGCGTCGCGAACGTAGTTGACGCGTTTGTCGAGGCTGCCGGGAGTGCGGATGGCGTATTCGTCGCCGAGGTGCGAACTGAGGTGGTAATACCCGAACTTGAACTGCCAGTCGTCGATGCCGTACGTCAGCGGCAGGCCTCCGCGGAAGTCCACGGAGTCGAGATCCCGCATGTCGTCGAGGGTCAGCCGCGCCATGGCGGCTGCTTCGACATCGAGCTGCCAGCCCTGTGGTCGCAGCGGGTCATCATTGCCGTAGCGAAAGAGTCCCACGCGGGCACCGAGAGTCGGATCCCAGTACGAGGCGCCCCCGTGCTCGGAGAAGACTTGAACGCCGAGGCGCGGCTCATGCAGACCGGCCCAGTACGACCGATGGATCAACCCCTTGGGCAGAACCTGAGAGGTCCAGAACTCATCGCCGTCACTCAGTGCCCGCACCCAGTCGTGTCGTTCATGGGGCCGAGAATCGTCTGCGAACGTGCTGGAGGGCATCACGATCAGCGACGAAAGCATCAACCACGCGATCACTTCGCGGCCGGAGTGACGACGACGCTCGTCGCCGTCGAGACTCCTCAAGTCTTGGCCGTGTGGCATGAGCTCACTCGTCGGTCTTTTCCACGCCAACGCAACGGGCATGGAAGGGGAAGAAGAAGCGGGACGTCCGGGCGTCACGCAACGACGCGCGGTCGCGCGGCTAGAGGTTCCATGTCAGCCTCGCGCCGACGAATGCACCGGGCTCGAGTTTCACCTTGTCGTGAAGGTTCTGCTGGTCGTCACCTTCACCGTAGTGGCGGTCGAACGCGTATCCGGCGCTTACGTCGAACGTCATATTCTTCCGGAAGTCATGCTTTACGCCGAAGACCAGCCGCTGCTCGATGGCGTAGAACAGATCCTGCCGGTCCGTTCGGTCGGACAGAAAGTAGGTGTCGGTGGCGTACTGGTAACCGCCGTAGGCGCGGGTCCGCTCGGTCAGTGCGTAGGTCGCAAGGCCGTCGATATTCAGGAGCGGCAGGTACGACAGCTTGAAGTGAAGGTCTTCAGTGGCCTGCCAGGTCATGTCGAACGGCAGACCGATATTCATGTGAAACGTCTCCGACGGATTCCAGTTGTACGCCAGCAGGGGAATGGGGAAGTTCGGCGACCCTGATGGCGAGTACATCACCCCCAGCATCCACGAATCCCGGCCGTCCTGAACAGGAATGACCAGAAAGCCCCCGAGCTGACAGCTCAGTTCCTTCAGCGAATCAAACGGCTTGTCGCTGGGCGAGCCGATGTCGGCCATCAACATGCTCGACCAGCCGTTCTCGAACTGGTGCATGTGTTTCACGCCGAGCGTGATGTTCCAAAGATCGGACGGAAACCGGCGGAGCGAGTCGGGAAGGACGGCATTGCCGGAGAAGTGGGTTTCGTCAACGACGAGGCTCATCATCACGGCATCGGCCCCTTCGAACCACACGGGGATGTCGACACCGAGTCGATTCCGGACGATCTGCAGGTCGCCCGTCTGACCTTTCACCCCGGCCGATGGATACCAGAGGAACTCATATCCCGGCTCGTCGCCGGGCCCCCCCGGTCCACCGGGTCCGCCAGGACCGTCACCGGAACCTCCCGGTCCGTCGGCCGGTGTTCCTCGCCCCGCTCTTTCGTCCGGGGCGAACTGTCCCACTCCACCTTCAAACACATGCTCGGGTTCGAACGTGCGGCCTTCCGCGAGTGTGCCGTTGTCCAGGATCGAGTCCGCGTTCGCCCGGAGCACGTCGGGAGCGTCGAGACTTGTCTCAAATGCAGTTTCGTCCCCGAGCGGTTCCTCCTCGTTCAAAGGAGGTGAGGCACCCATGTCGGGACTTGCCGTGTCATGTGACATCGGAGATTGCGCCGCTGACAGGTGAAACGTCTCGGTGACGTCCCAGGCCGATGCACACACCATCTCGTTGCAGTCCGAGAGGGACTGCCCCGCGCCAGACATGGTCGCGCATC
This sequence comes from Caulifigura coniformis, assembly GCF_007745175.1. Taxonomy (GTDB): domain Bacteria; phylum Planctomycetota; class Planctomycetia; order Planctomycetales; family Planctomycetaceae; genus Caulifigura; species Caulifigura coniformis. The sequence continues at coordinate 1,287,503 of NZ_CP036271.1, forward strand.
CCGAGATGGTGATCAGAATCGCGCACGCGAGGATCCATGCGATCCACCGCGCGAATACTGAGGTGCGAGGCGAGCCGTCCTGTGGCCTGTTCGCAGACATGATCGACTGTTTCCTTCAGACGAAGACGGAACCTGTCTTCGAGCGACTCCGGTTCGGATGCTCACCCAGCGTCTCCGTGATGAGAGTGTCAGGCTGCCCGCAATCGCTCAATTTCGGTTTCGTATGAATCTGTATCAGGCTGTCATCGAATGTTTCCGATGCCGCGTCTGCCCGCCGGAGTCACCGCCACGTGACGGATCATCACGGGCAGAACACTAGGTGCGGCCAGAGCAGCGCTCAACGGCGCTTGGGTATCGCGATGTATCGGTTTGTAACCGCCTCCGAAGAGCATTGGCGCGCGAGGGGGAAATCGCGGAGAGTGGCGCCTCGCCTGTCGAATCCGCCCCTGCCAACCGCACGTTCGTCGCGTCCGATTCCCGAGCCCGTGATGAGTGAATCCGTCGACTGCCGTGTCCTGCTGGTAGAAGATGACCGTGAGTTGGCATCAATGGTCGCTGACTTCCTGGCACCCCATGGATTCGCCGTGGCCATCGAGCGGCGCGGCGATCTGGCGGTTGAGCGGATGCGATCTGAGCCTCACGACGCCGTTATTCTCGACGTCAACCTGCCGGAGATGGACGGATTCACGGTGTGCCGGACGATGCGGTCCTGCTTTCAGGGGCCGATCCTGATCCTCACGGCCCGCGGCGACGAAGTTGATGAAGTCGTCGGTCTCGAAGTCGGAGCGGACGACTACCTCGCCAAACCGGTTCGGCCGCGCGTCCTGCTGGCACGTCTCCGTGCCCACCTGCGCAAGGCGGTCGTGCAGAACGGCGACACCTCCGCGAACCGGATTTCAGTTGGAGAGTTGTTGATCGACGCCGGGCGGCGCGTCGTCGAGCTGGCCGGCCAGGAGGTCAACTTGACTTCCGCCGAGTTCGAACTCCTGTGGCTGTTGGCAGAGAAAGTCGGACAGGTCGTCAGTCGAAACGAGATCTACAAGAAGATTCACGGCATTCCGTATGACGGACTCGATCGGTCGATCGACCTGCGCATCTCGCGAATACGGAAAAAGCTGGGCGACGATCCGGTGAACCCGCAGCGCATCAAGGTTGTCCGGAGCATCGGCTACATGCTCTCCGAAGCCCGGTGATTCAGCGCCGTGTCGCGTCTCACGGGCGAGAAGTGCTCGCCGCTCAGAGTCGCTTGAGATACGCGACCAGGTCCTTCTTCTGCTGGGCGCTCGGTGCTTCGGGCGGCCCTGCATCGCCGTCAGCGTCCGGCTCCGGCGGGCCATCACTGATGCTCAGCGGCGGGAACCGCGCCATGAAGTGGTCGCTGTAGAGTTCGACCACGTCCTCCAGTTTCTCCGCAGTATTGTTGTGAAAGTACGGCGCGGTCCTGCTGATGCCCCGCAGTGAAGGGATGTCGAAGGCCTCGAAGTCGTACGGACTACCGGTGATCATCGCGCGCCCCGGGTCGGTCGAGTACAGCTGCATCGCAATGTTCGGCCCGGTGATCGGATTGCCGTCGCCATCCTTCTTGTTCGAGAACGGATTGAAAGACGCAGGCTGCGGAGGCAGATCGGCCACCTTTTTCGTCCGCGTTCCGTCTGTGTAGAACCGGTACCGGTAGTGCGGAAAGCTCACGCTCTTCGTAAAGCTCTGCGAATCCGGGTCGAGCCCGGCCATGAACGCTTCGTACGCGGAACCGATGTTGATGAATTCGTTGGTCGGCTGGTGAGACGGCACAGGCGTGGGAGGATCGGTCGCGGGAATCTGATAGACGACCGTTCCGTTCGGTCGCAGCGACGAGAACGACAAATCGTGGATCCTTCGATCCACGATTGTCGTCATCGCCCCACCCCCATGACACACCGCACAGACTTTCTTGAACACCTCTCGCCCCCGCTCCTCGGCCGACGTGAGCTGTAGCCCTTCATCAACCTGGGCCGCGGTCTCATGGCTGCCGCCGGCCGACAGCGTCGTTGCTGCACGTCGGGCCCGGTCCGATGAAAAGATGCTCCGCTCGAACGCCGCAAGATGTTCGAGGTCCGCCCGCGATATGGTTCCTCCCTGGCTGTGATCCGTGATGGCATGCTGCGCCTGCTCCTCGAGAGTCGCGACTCTGCCATCGAGCTGAAATGGAGCCGTCATCGCGCTGTCGCGGATCGAAGGGACGCTTCGCCACACGAACAGCCTCCGGTCCCTGGGCGTCGTCACATTGCCGAGGTAGTCGATGATGTCCACGTTGTCTGGCAAAGTGATCCAGACGCGCACCAGGCCCTTTCTCAGGTGATTGAAAGTCAGCTTCCTGGCGTCCGGGTCATCCGCATCAATCGCGTTGAACAAAGGATCGTTCGGATTGGACTTCCAGAGCGATTCGACATGTGCCGGAGTGAGCGTGAAATCGTTCTCCGGGACATGACACGTTGCACACGACCGGCCGTTTGTGCCAGGAAACGCCTGGCGGAAAAGCTGTTCGCCCAGTTCCTGCGGCGTCTGGGCGAGAATTGGTCGGGAGACGCAGATCGCCAACGCCAACACCGTCGCCAAGGTCCTCACGAACAGGTTCAGCGGCCTGCCACGTGATGCGCTCGCAAGGCCCTGCACCAGGATTATCCTGCGAGTGGGACGTCCTGCGAACGATCGCGACTCGGCCAGGAGCTGAAGCTCGTCACACACAATGCCACCGCGTGCTGTAGTGAAGGAATCGTTCATCCGTGCAGCCACTCACGACAGCCGTCCTGATTCGCTGCAATCGCATCAGCCGACGCCCAAAAGCTGAGTTCCGGCGACGCCGCGAACCTACGACACCCGGGCGCGACGCTCTATTCCCATCGCGTGTCTTTCTGTATCAGTCTGTATGCGGCCGACACGCGCGCGTTGCACGAGCCCGCGTGGTTGCCCGATGCTCTGGCCGGCGAAGATCCGGCAGCAGAAAACGTGCAGGTCAAGCGGTGAGTTCATGACGCGGTTGTTCATCCGCTTTTACGTCAGCGTGATTCTCATTCTTTCAGTCGCGATGTGCGTGATGGCGTTCGCCTTCAGGTACCGGATCGATACCGACATCAGCGGTGTCGCCGAGAAGGCAATGCGGGGAGGCATCCGGCAGGTACGGCAGTCGATCCGGAACTCACCGGCCGCCAATGACCCCGCGCTCTTCGACAGTTTGCAACGGCAACTCGGATTCCCGGTCCAGCAACTCTCGACAGAAGAGACCTCGCTGATCGTTGGCGAATGGCTGCAGAAGAAGGACGACGTCATCGTGCACGCTGGTCACCAGCTGGCCGTCTTCATGCCGCTGGACGACGGCGCGAATTCACTGCGTCTCGGACCCGTTCCCGCCCACGACGGCACGATTGAGACCGACATGATCGTCGCGATCGGCGCCGTCCTGCTGCTGGTGGCGGTCGCAATTGCCGCCGTGCTTCGCCCCCTCGCGAAGCAGCTGAGCATCATGGAACAAACGGCCGTCTCGATCGCGGATGGCAACCTCGCGGCTCGGGTCGACATCACCAAGGCCAGCTCCGCCGCGACCTTCGCACATGCGTTCAACGACATGGCTGCCCGCACCGAGACGCTCCTTCGAACCCAGCAGGAGCTGCTTCAAGCCGTCTCGCATGAGTTACGAACTCCGCTGTCCCGCATTGGATTCGCAATCGACCTGCTGCGCACTTCCCGAAACGACGATGAACGGGAGCAGCGACTGACGTCGCTCGAGACCGCCTCTCAGGAACTCAACGGAATGGTCGGCGAGCTGCTGCAGTACGTCCGCCTGGAAACGGGAAGTCCGCAATTGGTCAAAGAGAGCGTGGCCCTGCGACCGCTGGTCGATGATCTGATTGAAAAGGCCTCACTCACAAACAGAGCGATTCGGTTCCAGATCGGTCCCCAACTCGCCTCCAGTGAAAGTGACATCACCGCCGACAGTAGCGGCTTGGTGCGAGTGCTCGGCAACTTGCTCGCCAACGCCAGCCGTTTCGGCCGTCACACTGTGGTCGTGAACGCAGTCAGTTCGGCCGCAGGAACCACGATCGACGTCGACGACGATGGACCAGGAATTCCCGACGCCGAACGTGAACGGGTCTTCGAACCATTCGTCCGGCTCAACGAGGACCACCCTGGCGCCGGCCTCGGCCTGGCCCTCGTCAAGAGAATCCTGACAAACCACGGCGGAACCGCCGCGGTCCTCAAAAGCCCACTGGGCGGCTGTCGCATCCGGACCGTCTGGCCGAAATCATGACACAGCCTTGCGCTGTTCCAGGCGGGGCCAAGAGGCTTCAGTAGCGAGTGGTTGATCAGATTCCGCCGTCGACAAGACTGATTCTGGTTGGTGAACCCGGGCCGGCATCTGGGCCGCGGCGTCACAAGCTCTCGAAGATTGGAATTCTCGGCGCAGCTGGTTGTGGCATCGGATCCTCTGGCTTCAGATCCAACCGAATGGGCAGCTTCTCGTAGCGTTCAAGTCGATAACGCGAGCACGTGAATTCCACTCTGACGATTGGGCTCGATTCCTCGATCGCTGCGTTGACATTGGTCGCGGTCTGGGTGACTCCGCCTTCAATGCCTCTGCTGAATGTACTCGGGAGCGTGGAACCTGCCGCCGGACCCGTTTGCTATTCTGAACGACCGTCGAGCTGAATGGCTGGACGTTGTGCGACACGGCCGACTGGGCGGACAGTTGAAGTCGTGCTCGCGATGGGCGCCGTGTTCTCCAGAGGGATGAGCCGGGAGCGTGCCTTTTCACTGCAGCGGCCCACCTCACTGAGGAGATCTTTCCAGCGACGCCCGGTGCCCAGGACATACTACATCGCCCTCGTGACGCGACGGTTGGAGATCGGGGGCCGGCCGCTCGTCCAACCGCATTGTGGCACTTCCCACATGCTCGCACGTACCCGCTCCACTGGTGCTAGATCTGAGCCATCCCACCATCGACGCAAAGCTCGATCCCGGTCACGAAACTACTGTCGTCTGAAGCCAGGAAGAGTGCGGCCCGCGCGATTTCCTCTGGTGTCCCCATTCGGCCAAGAGGGATCGCTGCGGCCAGCACGCCGTCGAGATCCGCCCTTTGTGCTTCAGAGAGTCCCATCTTGCCCAGGATCGGGGTCTTTGTCGGTCCGGGACTCAGGACGTTGACCCGAATCTTGCGGGCCCTCAACTCCGAGGTCCAACTTCTTGCGAACGAACGCAGGCTCGCTTTCGCCCCGGCATACAAGCTGTGGTTCTCGAACACCCTCATTGTCGCGATCGAACCGACGAGAATAACCGCGCCACCATCTTTCAGGAGAGGCAGCAGCCGTTGCAGGCCGAAGTACACGCCTTTGACATCGACCGCGAACAGATGATCGAACTGTTCCTCAGTGACTGACTCAAAGCGGCCGACGATGTTGACGCCGGCGTTCGCGACATAGACATCGATTGACCCCAATTGCCGACTGGCCTCTTCAGCCAGTCGGTCGAGGTCGGTCAGATTGCCAGCATCGGCCAGCACGCCGGTGGCGCTCTGGCCGATCTCGAGAACAGCCTCGTCGAGTGCTGATTGCCGTCGCCCGGTGACAATCACTTTTGCACCTTCGGCTGCGAACAACTTGGCCACCGCGAGCCCGATGCCACTGGTGCCGCCTGTGATGACTGCGGTTCGGTTTGTCAGTTTCTTCATGGCGACGTTCTTAATGCGTAGTTCAGATTCCAGGCTTCGAAGACCAGGATCCCGACTTTCCGGGCGCGGTGTCGCGACTCGTCCTGGCGAGTTCATCGTCCTGAGTTCACGAGCCGAGTCCCAACAAGCCCTTCCGGAGGCTCGAAGGAAGCGAAAGGAACGTTGTCGATGACTTCCCATTCTGCGATGCACTCGCGAACGACTCGCCACAGCGAGAGTTGTAAATCGAGCCAATTAATGGCCCCCGAAGACAACACGGCCTGATATACGGCAGTGGTCAGGTCGGCGATGAAGGCCTCAAGGCGGTCGTCATCGTTCGAAAGGATGAATTCGCTGGAATGCATCATGTTGTTCTCCGAAGGGATGTTGTGCTTCTGGCAGGCGTCGATCGCTTGTCGCAGTCGACGTCGAGGAGCGCTGGCCGGTATCTGCTACCCGATGACCGGCGATGCCCGCAGGCACGAACTGTCCATTGCACTGCGACTGAAGCGGTGCGCGGTGACGCGAGAAGCAGTCGATCCACACTGAAGTTGAGCCAGTCGCTGTGGAGAAGCTTCTTGGAAACCGGTCGGAAGTCGCTGCGAGCTCAGTTTCGCGGCATTCCTCGTGACCGAACCCGTATTCGGAATGATCTTCGAAACAATCGAGTCGACATCTCCTGTCCGGCAAGCAGCAACGAACTGATCGACAAGTCTCGCGACAGCTCCGGGGGCCGGATCGAATCGTGCCTTACTGTTGCGAACTCGCGATTGAGCGCGGTGGAAGATCTGCCTGCCATTGGCTTCGGTCTTATTCAGAATTCTCGCGATGTCGACATGGTCATAGTTGAACACGGTTCGCAGGACGTAGGCTGTCAGTTCGCCTGGTGTTAGACGCTCCAGCATGAAGAGGAAGGCATCGTGTAACGAAGCGCCTGTTTCCGGAATTCGTCCGGACACTGTGGCAATGGCGGAGCAGAGCGTCGACGGGCGAAGGTTTTTGTCACGGGTCCGTTTCTCCCGCAATCGATCGATGCAGCGTCGGATGGTGGTCCTGACGAGAAAGCCTTCGAGGGAGTGCACCTCCCGAGTCTGCAGCAATCGCACATAGGCTTCCTGTACTGCGTCCTCAGCGTCGGCGACATTGGGGAGCACGCGCTTCGCTATAGAGCACTTCCACAGTTGCTTTTCAGAGGGATGATAGGGGAAAGGATTTCTCAAGTGGTTGGCTCAATCAAGGAAGAGTCATGCCCACCCCCTACTCAATGGATTTGAGGCGACGTGTCGTGGCCGAAGTCGACCGCGGCTCTCCGCCGGCCGAAGTCGCCCGGCGATTTCAGGTCACTGAACGAACCATCTGGAACTGGCTCGCGCTTCGCAAAGAGACTGGCCAGATCACTCCCCGGCAGGGAGATGTCGGCCCGGAGTGCGTTCTGGAACCGCATCGGGAGCGGATTTTCAAAAGCGTCCAGGACGACCCCGGCCTGACGCTCGCCCAAAGGCAACGCCAACTCGGTCTGCCGGGCTGCGCGACCACTCTGTGGAATGCGCTTCGGCGCTGGGGAATCACTCTCAAAAAAAGTGCTCAAAGCTGCTGAACAACAGCGGCCGGATGTGGCTCAGAAGCGCCGCTGGTGGAACATCCTGGTGCAGTCGAAAGCCTGTCGCCGTCTGGTGTTCTTCGACGAAACCGGGGCCGACACGAAGATGACGCGACGCTATGGCTGGGGACCAAAATCACGCCGGGTCGTGGACCATGTCCCTCAAGGGCATTGGAAAACGACGACGTTCGCAGCGGCGCTCAGGGCCAGCGGAGTGATTGCTCCCCTGGTGCTGGATGGCCCGATGGATGGGGAATGCTTTCTGGCTTACGTCCGTCAGTTCCTGATCCCGGCGCTGGAGCCGGGAGACTTGGTGGTCATGGACAACCTCAGCAGCCACAAGCAGAGCGCGGTGGGTGACGCGATTCGACAGGCCGGGGCTGAGGTGTACTACCTGCCGCCGTACTCACCCGATCTCAACCCGATCGAGAAGTTGTTCTCGAAGTTCAAGACGCTTTTGCGGACGAGCGCTGAACGGACGACAGAAGGACTCTGGAACCGGATCGGAGTGCTGGTGGACGAGTTCACTCCGAGCGAATGCCTGAACTACATCCGTTCCTGCGGATACACTGCACACGAATCATGAAGTTGCTCTAGAAATCATCCGCGGCCGCAGGTCAGTCACGGCTTCTCGGTACGTGATCATTGATCGCCTCGTCAGGAATGTCGCTCAATCTTTTGCCCGATATATTCTGGCCATCCGTCCTGCAGCCACGGCACAATCGGGCCTCAACTCTGCTCGTACTGAGCGTGGCTCATGGACAGCGCGAAGGTTAAGATCCGCTCGCAGCTTGAAGGCCTTCCCAGTCGGTGCATCAAAGTGGCTGACGAACATACGACTGCGATCGTCCAACGCTATTTGGACGACCTGGGTGGCGGTTCCCCGGCCGAGCCTGTCATTCGTACGCTCCTGGACCGGGCCACCGGGCGGCTACAGGCGTTGTGCACACGCCTGCTCTTCCGTAGTTATCCCCGGTTGATGCATCCGCCGCTGAATCTGCAGGCAGACGAATTGCTGGGCGGTGTTGTCGAACGGCTGCTCAAGTCTCTCCGCAAAATCCGGCCACAGACGGTCCGGCAATTCTTCGCGCTGGCCAATCAGCATATTCGCTGGGAACTCAATGACCTGGCCCGCCGCTTAGATGAGGCGCCACGGACTGCTCAGCTGACGGATGGCGCCCTCTCGCCCCCCGACAGCAGCGACTCCGTCCTGAGTGCGACAGGCCGGCGAATGCTGGAGGCCATTGAAAAGCTTCCTGAGGAAGAAAAAGAAGTGTTCGGACTGGTGCGAATTCAGGGACTGACGCAGGCGGAGTCCGCGACGATTCTTGGCGTCTCGACGAAGACGGTGCAGCGGCGACTCAATCGAAGCCTGTTGCTGCTGGCCGATGAGTTGAGGGATTTGCAACCAGATCTCGTGCAGCCAGGCGAGTCGGGGGACGAGGTACGGGCGTGAGATGAGCGCTGACCCCCGACTCAACGAGTTGCTCGAAGAGATCCTGGAAACCGGGTGTTCACCCGAAGTCGCCACTCGCGACTGCCCCGAACTGTTGCCTGAGCTGCTCACGAGATTGCGCCACGTGCATGCCGTGGAGGCACAAGTCGAGGCCCTCTTTCCAGATTCGGGCATCTCCTTCTCACCGGCTCCGGAGCGGCCTCAGACTGATGAGTTGCCACTGATTCCCGGTTACGAAGTGCTGTCGGTTCTGGGCCGAGGCGGCATGGGGGTGGTCTACAAGGGACGCCATCTGCAATTGAATCGCAGCGTCGCCATCAAGATGCCGCTGGTCGGAACACATGCCACACAGGCGGAACGTGAACGGTTCCACCGGGAAGCGGAAGCGGCCGCCCGCCTGCAGCATCCGGGTCTCGTTCCGGTGTACGACGTGGGTGAACACCGCGGACGCCTGTACTTCACGATGGAGTTCGTCGACGGAGGTAGCCTGGCGGAGAAACTGGGTGGAACGCCGCAGCCCAGCCGAGCCGCGGCCGAGTTGCTCGTCACTCTGTCAGACGCTGTTCATGCCGCGCATGAAAAGGGAATTGTTCATCGAGATCTGAAGCCCTCCAACATTCTGTTGACCTCTGACGGCCGTCCGAAGATCAGCGATTTCGGACTGGCGAGACAGACGGAGAACGCGGCGGGTCTGACACTCTCGGGCATGCCAGTGGGGACACCCAGCTACATGTCTCCCGAACAGGCGCGCGGCGACAGTCATCTCCTTGGCCCGTCCGTCGATGTGTACGCTCTCGGGGCGCTGCTGTACGAGCTTCTCACCGGCCGGCCTCCCTTTCACGCCGATTCCTCCCAGGCGACGCTCACGCAGGTGATGACGCAGGAAGCCGTCCCGCCGACGCAACTGAACCGGGGAATTCCATCGGATCTGGAGACGATCTGCCTCAAGTGTCTGCAAAAGACGCCTCGAGATCGTTACGCAACTGCCGCAGACCTCCGGGACGATGTACGACGTTTCCTCAGGAACGAACCGATCGTCGCCCGCCCTGTCGGGCCTGCCGGCCGCATGGTGCGCTGGATCCGTCGCAACCCGGCATGGGCGGCGCTGCTCGCGACGAGTGTTCTTTTCTCAGCCACTCTTGCGACCGCCGTTCTGAGGAACGCATTGCAGGAGGCGGATCGACGCAACGAGATCGAAAGAGAGCTTCGTCAGATTGGTGACTTTCAACAGCAAGGACGTTGGAACGACGCTCGCGTCTATATGCAGAAGCTGGAGGATCCGATCCGCGGGAGCGGAGTCGAGGACCTTCAGAAGCGAATCAGCACGATTCACGACGACCTCGATCTCGTCGGGAAGCTGGACCGGATTCACCTGAACCGGGCCACGAGCGCAGGCGATCTGGCACACTACAAGTCGAAGGCCGATCGACAATACGTGGAGGCATTAGAAGGGGCAGGCCTGACGAACGAGGACGAGGAATCCGAAGTCGTAGCCGCTCGCGTCAAAGCGTCGGCAGTGCGTCTGGCCCTGATTGCTGCGATTGATGATTGGGCCATGTGTGCGTCAGACAGAACACGGCGGGAATGGCTGTTGCGGATCGTTCGCGATGCCGATCCCGATCCACACGGTTGGAAAGACCGTATCCGCGACCCTGTGAAATGGGACAGCCGCGAGGCGCTCGCCGCGCTGGCGACGGAAGTGCCGGTCACAGGTCAGCCGGTGTCATTGCTGTTGACGCTCGGGGAACGGCTTCGTGACGCCAACATCGTCCCGACAGAGTTCCTGACCCGCGTCCAGCATGAGTATCCGTCGGACTTCTGGGCGAATATCGCGCTCGGCGATGCCATTCTGTGGGCATCGCCAGTCGAGGCCGCCGGTTACTTCCGAGCGGCGCTTGCCAGTCGTTCCAATGCGGCCGTCGCTTATACGGCGCTCGGCGACTCACTTCGAATCCAGAAGCGTTACGCTGAAGCACGCAGTTATTACGAGCACGCACTCGAGCTCGACCCTGTTTATGCCAGGGGCCAGAGCAGTCTGGGCAACCTCCTCAGGGAGTCCGGGCATCTGGACGAAGCGATCAAGTATCTCCGGATCGCTCTCGATCTGGACCCTCACTACGCCTATGCCCACCTCGACCTGGCGAACGCGCTGCGAGACTCCGGGCGCAACGAAGAGGCCCTCGAGCACTTCCGCGAGATTCACGCCGTCAACCAGTCGATTCCATACGTCGAGAATACGCTGCGATCGGAATCCATTCGGCTTGGGAAGTCTGCGGAGGTTCTCCGTGACTGGAAGGCGATTCTCGCAAATGACCCGCCGCAGCACGTACGGTGGTTCGGATACGCAGAGCTGTGCCTGTTCCTGGGGGATGAGCAGGAGTATCGCCGCGCCTGCTCGGACCTGATTCGTCGATTTAGAGACACCGACGATCCGTATGTCGCCGAACCAGTTGCCAGGGCGATCCTGCTGGCGCCGCCTTCGGAAGAGGTTCTCCGCGTCGCCTCTGAGCTTGCGGATCGGGCAGTCGATTCCGAGCCAACCAGATTTGGATGGGTCTTTCCCTACTTTCAGTTCGCCAAGGGATTGGCGGAGTACCGTCAGGGGAACTTCAGCGAAGCGGTCTCCATTCTGAGCGGACCGGCTGCCAACGTCCTCGGCCCTTGTCCCGGACTTGTCACAGCAATGGCGAGATCCCGGCTCGGCGACCAGCAGGCCGCTCGCCTGGCGCTGGCGAACGAGATCAGCGCGTTCAACTGGAGCTTTGCGAAAGTCCGCGGTCACGACCAATGGCTTTGGCACGTTCTCCGGCATGAGGCCGAGTCCGTGATCGTTCCTGAAATGGCGGCGTTCTTTGAGGGTCAATACGAGCCCCAGGACAATATCGATCGACTGATCCTGCTTGGGGAATGTCGTTTCAAGAACCACACTGCCAGGGCAGCGCGGCTTTATGCCGATGCGTTCGCCGCAGATTCAGCACTCGCCGAGGCCCCTCGCTCCGATCACCTCTTCAACGCGGCTCGCATTGCCGCCCTCGCTGGCTGCGGCGAAGGAGAAGACGCGTCAGGCCTGAGTGAGGACGATCGCCAGAAGTGGCGCAGCCAGGCACGAACCTGGCTGCGGGCGGAACTCTCCATGCGGGCCGCCGGGATGAACCCCAAGCTCGAGTCGAGTCGTGAAAACGTCCGACGAAAGATCGTCCGCTGGCGAACGGATGCAGAACTCGCGGGCCTGCGCGAACCGGCTGAGTTGCAGAAGCTCAGTCCGGCCGAGCGCGACGACAGCCTCGCACTCTGGAGTGAAGTGGAAGCTCTGCTTCGTCGCTGTGACTCGCGGTAGCGCGGGGGGCAGAGAGGAGTAATTCTGCGCGGAAGTGGAGGATTCCTCGTCTGAATTGTCACAGACGAACCACCTCGAACCGTCCTTGATGACACGTTCTCGCGGTTCAAGCGAAATGGCGCGAGCCCACATCACTCCTTCCTGGACGAACCAAATGCCTGCATTAACACTTGGTCGCAAGGCCAGCCAAGAAAACAACTCGCACGACGAGCGAACACGACTCGATGAGCCAGTCCCCTCGCGGTATGAACTCAAGGTCGGCGACATCGATGTGCTGGTGATCAGCGATGGAGTGCTGACTTTGCCCGGCGAAATGCTGGGGCACAACGTCGCCCCGGACGTTCGTGCGGCCTGCCTGGATGAGATGTTTCTGCCGCCGGACTATTTCGAATGGGCACTGAACGTGGTCCTGGTCCGCAGTGGCAGCCAGACGATCCTGATCGATGCAGGACTGGGCTCGGATCCGAATCTGAATCTGCCGAAGGCGGGTCGGACGATTGAGCGACTGGAGGCCGCCGGGATCGATCTGGCCTCTGTGACGGATGTCGTGCTGACGCACCTGCACATGGACCACATCGGGGGACTCCTCGTCGCCGGGATCAAGGAGCGGCTGCGGCCACACTTGCGAATTCATCTCGCGGCAGCGGAGGCTGAATTCTGGGAGTCGCCCGATTTCTCGCACACATCGATGCCTGCTGGTTTTCCGGATGCACTGCGCAGTGCCGCCAGGCGGTTCCTGCACGAGTACCGCGGCAATCTGCATCCGTTCGAGAACGAGTACGACGTGGCCCCAGGCGTTATGGTCCAGCGCACCGGCGGCCACACGCCAGGGCACAGCGTCGTCCGACTTGCGTCCAAAGGCAACCGGCTCACCTTCGCCGGTGACGCCGTGTTCCAGGTCGGCTTTGAACATCCTGGTTGGTTCAACGGGTTCGAACACGATCCCGAAGAGGCGGCCCGCGTCAGAGTCAAACTCTTGCGGGAACTCGCAGCGAACCGCGAGCCGCTTGTGGCGACACATCTCTCCTTTCCGTCAGTGTGCCACGTGGCGGTGGACGGTGACGCATTCCGTTGGGTTCCCGGCCCATGGGAATACTAGATGCTGACTGGGTCAGGCCCGAACGAGTCGTCGCACACGCTCCGGGATCCGCAGCGCGGGTTCAGGTAAGTGAGACGACTCGTTCGGCGGAGGGCTGAGGAACACCTGATCTGTAAGCGTGGATCGCCCGACCAGGCCGCGGACGGCTCCCCGAATCTTGGCGTCCACTTCAGTCTGAAGGGAGCGTGATCGATGGATGTCTACGAGGCGGTCGCGAGTCGACGGTCGGTGCGTGGATTCACCGATCAGCCTGTTCCTGACGATGTGCTGGAGCGAGTTCTTACTGCAGCCGCAATGGCCCCGTCCGGATCGAACATCCAACCCTGGCGGATCTACGTACTGACAGGCGAGCGGCTCACACAGCTCAAGAAAGCTGCCGTTGAACGAGTGGCGGCCGGCGATCCCTGGGACAGTCGGGAGTTCGCGATGTACCCGGAATCGTTGAAGTCCCCGTACACGGAACGACGCTCTGAATTCGGAAAGGAACGATACAACGCACTCGGAATTGATCGAGAAGACTGGGGCGCACGTCAGCGGGCAGCGATCGGAAACTGGAACTGCTTCGGGGCGACGACCGCTCTCTTCTGCTATATCGATCGCGACCTCGGCCGGCCGCAATGGGCTGACGTCGGGATGTACCTGCAGACAGTGATGTTGCTGCTGCGTGCTGAGGGCTTGCACAGTTGCCCTCAAATGGCGTGGTCGCAGGTTCGCAAATCGGTCGCAGAGATCGTGTCGCCTCCAGCGGACCTCATACTGTTCTGCGGAATGTCAATCGGCTACGAGGACTCCGCGGTGGACTATGTACGCATCGGCCGGGCGCCGCTCCAGGAAACGGTCACATTCGTTAGACACTGATCTGCCCTTCCTTTAACGGCTCCACATTCCGTTGTACTCCGCTTTGACCGGCGCGGTCGCTGCCACTGTCGTTCAGGGAGCAACGCTGACTGCTGTCCCGAATTCCTTCCCGATCCGCAGCAGATGGCCCTCCGTTCGAACGAAGAGGCTCCGATGGGCGATCGCCGGAGTCGAGTAGACGCCCTCGCCGAGACCATTCTTTGAAAGAACCTCGAAAGTCTTTCCGTTAGCGATCACGGTGCATGTACCAGAGTCCTCGAAGAAGTAAATGCGGTCTTCTGCCGCGACTGGCGAACTGTAGACCGGTCCCGTTCTTCGAGCTGTCATCAGGGAGCGACCGGTGCGCGGATCCAGGCAAGTGTAAACGCCGGTGTCACTCAGAATATGGAGATAGTCGCCCAGCAGGATTGGTGTCGGGACGTAGGGCATCTGTCGCTCGTTGCGCCAGGCGACGAACTCTTCCGAGATTTCTCCACGGCCGCCGAGTTTGACGGCCATGGCCTTCTTCTCCGGAGAGCCGCCGAAGCTGAAGACCATTCCATGACCGACTGAGGGCGTGCTGACGAACTTCTCAGCTGGACCGGCGATCGACCAGATCGGTTCTCCGGTTGCAGGGTTCAGGGCGACGGTTTGCGAAGCCCCGGTCAGGATGAGTTGCAGTTCGCCGTCGTGCTGCGTCAGCAGGGGTGTCGAGAACGATCGCAGGTTGATCGACGGCTTGTAGCGCCAGATCTCGTCACCCGTCATCGTATTCAGCAGGACGACGAAGGCCTCGCCGTCCTGCTGACCATTGATGATCACTCCATTGCCGAATACGACGGGGCTGGCGGCGAAGCCGTGCTGGGAGTGAAACGTCCCCGGAGACTTCGACCACAGGATGCGGCCCTCGAGGTCAAGAGCGACAACCTGCATTGCACGGTCGTCGACGAAGACCGCAAAGATGCGCTGCCCATCACAAGCCGGCGTGCTGGAGGCGGCGGTGTTGAACTTGTGCATGTCTCCGGTTTCGCCGCGGTGGACGACGGTGTTCCAGCGGACGACGCCAGAGGAAGCATCGATGGCAAGGACCCGGCGTGTCTGGTCGAAGACGTCCGCCAGGGTGATGACGACGTAATCACCGATGACGATCGGGGACGACCTTCCTCCGCCGGGAAGAGAAGTCTTCCAGGCGATGTTCTCATTCGGTGACCAGCTGATAGGGACGCCGGTTTCAGTTGAGACCCCGTCGCCTTTTTGACCGCGCCAGGAGGGCCAGTCGCCGGCGCTGGTGGTACTCGTGATCGCGAGCAGCAGGCACGGAATCGTAGTGCGGAGGCTCATTTCGGATGCCCGGTGAGCAGTGATGGCGAGGGAACGTTCAACGGGTTGTTGGACTTGCCGATCCATGATTCGATTGTTCGAGCCGCCGGATGTCGGCATTGAGACGCTCGGAGACGGCCCGTTGAGTGGCGAGGGCGGCCTCGGTGGCTTTGACGGCCGCATCGGCGAGTGCGGCGGAGTGCCGCAATTCGGCCAGGCGGTCCCCGGCAAGTCCGATCGATTGAGCCGCATTCTCGATCGCAGGCGTGGACTTCGAGGTGTCGTTGACGGCGATGGCGGCCGTTTGCAACTGCGAACGGCGGATCGGAGCCTTCGCAATTGAGGGAATTGCTGCCGCGACTGGAATCTGAAGTGACGAGCGATCGGCCTGGTCGTTGAGGCCAATGACCTCGACGCCTCCAGAAGCACTGGCAGCGATCACGCGGGAGTCCGTTGCGGCAACTTC
Organism: Caulifigura coniformis; assembly: GCF_007745175.1. Lineage (GTDB taxonomy): Bacteria > Planctomycetota > Planctomycetia > Planctomycetales > Planctomycetaceae > Caulifigura > Caulifigura coniformis. The sequence goes on from NZ_CP036271.1 coordinate 1,303,298, forward strand.
AACGGCTTCACCGTTGAATGGAAGCGTGGCGACAAGTGTGAGAGAGCTGTTCAGGACGGCGATGGCATTCTGGCGACCGCCGAGACAAACGCGGCCCGAAGCGTTGGTGGTAGCGGAGAGGATTGGACCGATGCCGATGTTGGTTACGGACTTCGATGAGCCGTCGTGCATGTTCCACACACGAAGCGTTCCATCATCGCCGGCAGTCGCGAGTGCGTCAGAGCTTGCTGGCCACCAGACGGCGGTGACCTGTCCGGAGTGGCCGCGGAGCGTGTCGAAGATCTTGCCGGTTTCTGCTTCCCAGACCTGCACGCCGCCGAAGCGATCGCTGCTCGCGAGGAGCAGCCCATCTGGGCTGTATGCGAGTGAGAGAATCCAGTCGGTGTGCTTCTTGAGAGTCGTGAGCAGTTCGCCGTTCGAAGTGCGGTAAATCTTGACGGTCCGGCCAGGTCCGCCCATCGCGACGAGCGAGCCGTCCGGTGAGAGATCGGCAGCGAGCACAATGTCGGTCTCGTCGCCGATTGCGAACAGCCGCTTGCGCGTTGCCACATCGAAAGCGACGACCCGGCCGGACTCAGCGCCGACACCGCCGCCGGCGAGCAGAACGTCGCCGCCGCGGACGAACTTCAGGACGAAGGCTTTGCCCTCGGGAAATGGCAATGCGCCGATCGCGGGGCGGGAGAGATCGTCGTAGAGGAGGACCTGATTGAGTCCAGCGACCGCGGTCAGGTCTGATTTCGGATGCACCGCCAGCGCCGTGACGGCGGCGTTCTGCTGCCAGGGCTTCACTGGTTCCAGACCGCCCTTGGCCACAGTCACCTCAGCCGAATTCGCCGGAGTTGCCTTGGCCAGCACAACTTGTGGTTTAGCCGCCGGCTTCAGCTCGGTCTCGGAGATGCCGCGGGCGATCCAGTCGCGAATGAGATCGAGTTCGCGCTGCGGGATTCGCGGCGCGCCGGGCGGCATCTTGGGATCCTCGCGATGAGCGGCGAGGGTGTAGACGAGGCTGTCATCGGGCTTCCCGGGAACGATTACCGGTCCGGAGGACGACCCGGCCTTGACCCCTTCCAATGACGTGAGATCGAGGTCGCCGCGAGTTCGCTCTTCGTCGTGGCACGAGGCGCACCTTTTCCTGAACACCGCTCGTACTTCGTCGAACGAAACGGTTCGTGGCGCGTCGGCCGCCAGGGTCGCCTGGGCTGCAACAGCACAGGTGGATGCGACAGCGAAAGCGAAGAGGTGTCGACGAATCATGTTGGAAAGCCGCAAGAGGAAAGTCGGGAACCGGCGCTGCGCGATTCAGTGGTTGAACACGAACTCGTTCGAGTTCAGGAGTGCCCAGAAGAGATCGGTGAGCGCCGTGATCGCGTCTTCCGATGAAGCGAGCTTCGCCTGGATGGCGGACTGCTCTTCGGGACGCGGCGCGCGTCCCAGGCATCGTTCGTAGAGGGCGGTGACGATCGCGACTGAGTCGGGGTTCGTGGTGATCAGCCGTTCTATGACCTTGCCCTGCGCAATCTTTCCCGAGGTGGCCTCGCCGTTGATCAAGTGCAGCGCCTGCGACAGCGTCGGAGAAGTTTTCTGAACCTCGCAGGTGCAGGCCGTGGCGCGGTCCGACCTGCCAAAGGTGGTTAGGAAGTAGTTGGGGACCTGGCCATCGGCGACTTCAATCGCGCGGCCGCCAGCAGGGAGGCCAGGCAGCCGCTCAGTCGTCGCGGTGACCTGGTTCAGGCAGTCGAGCAAGACCTCTGCTCGGAGGCGCCGGATGCGGGCGTGCGAGAAGTTTCGCATGTCCCAGGCGTTCGACGCGTTACGCGTGCTCGCGAGCTGGTAAGTTCGTGAGTTGCAGATCTCGCGAACGAGGGGGCGGATGTTGAAGCGATCTCCAGCGAGTTTCCGACCGATGTGGTCGAGCAGGGCCGGATTCGATGGTGGATTGCTGACACGGAAGTCGTCGACGGGCTCGACGACTCCAACGCCGAGGAAGTGCGCCCAGACGACATTGGCCACGTTCCGGGAGAACGATGGATTCTCCGGCGAGGCGAGCCACTCGGCGAGGACCTTGCGGTAATCCTCGCCCGGCTTGACGGCCGGCGGTTCTCCGCCGAGGTGACGAAGCACAACGTCACGACCATCGACGGGATGCTTGAGGCTGCCCATTCCGGCGTTGAAGACCGTGATCTCGCGGGGATCCTGGGCCTGCTTATATCCAACCTGCGCGAAGAATTCGGCAAAGCCGTAGTAGTCGTCCATCGTCCAGCGGTCGAACGGATGGTTGTGACACTGCGCACATTGGATGCGAGTTCCGAGGAACGCCTGCGCGGCATTCTCCGCGAGGAGTTGCGGAGTGGTCTCGGTCTGGAAATAGCTCGAAGCCGGGTTCTCGAATGTGCCGCCGGTTGCGGAAAGCGCTTCGGCGACGATCTTGTCGATCGTCTCGCCGGCGTGCACGCGCTCGCGAAGCCACTGGTCATAGAGGTGCAGGCCCTTGCGACTGATGCCGTTCGATGTGCGGATCTGCAGGAGCTCAGCCCATCGCATGATCCACATGTCCTGAAAGTCACGAGTCTCGATGAGCTCATCGACCAGGTGGCTGCGCTTGTCGGACGATGTGTCGGCGAGAAACGTCGCCCACTTTTCGGGCGTCGGCAGAAGGCCCGTGAGATCGAGAGTTGCACGGCGCAGAAAGACTTCGTCAGAGCAGAGGTCTGAAGGAACGATGTGCATGTCGTTCCAGCGGGCGAAGACGTGCCGGTCGATCTCGTTCTGGGGTTTGAGGTCAAAGCCGGGGTACTCCGTGCCGGGGCGTGTCGTGAGCGCCGCACCTTCGGTGAACTGATCGAAGCGTGCGAGAATGAAGGCGTTGCCGGGCCCGGTCGACGTCGCAATGCCTTGTTCGGAGACAGTGGCCGCTGCGTCGTTGTTGCTGAGGAATACGGCGAGGTCAGTGACGTCGCGCTGCGTGCCGTCGCTGTACATTGCGATGACGACGAGCCCTTGCTTCTCGCCGGCCTTGGCGAAAACGGCCTGACGCGGAAACACAGTGATTCCGGTTGGCACTGGTGTCTCCCGGTTGTCGTTCGGGGCCCCGTTCTTCAGCCACGCCAGAAGCTGTTCATGCTCGAAGCTGCCTTCGACGATGCATTGGCCGCCCGTATGATCGACGGCGCCAGTCGCTTTCGCGACGAGCAGGCAGTTCTCGGGCGACGCCAGGTCGATGCGGCGACCGGAGAATTCGCGAGTCAGTCGATAGTGATCCCCCTGCGGGTCAAAGCCGTAAAGGCTCAGGCGGAAACCATCCTTCCCGGAGCCGGCGCCGTGGCAACGCCCGGCGTTGCAGCCAGTCTTCGTGAGAATCGGAAGAATATCGTTCCGGAAGCTGAGCGGCGTGACGTCGGACGCGGCTTCTACGTCGATGGTCGCGCGGACGGTGCGGCCTTCGTGAGTGACCGCGAGCTCCGTCGTACCGTCCGCAGCGGGAGTGACGACCGTTCCGACAAGAGTCGCAATGGATGTATTCTTGACTGAGAACTTTGCGGCCGAGGTGACGTCGCGCGTGCTGCCGTCGCTGAGGCGGGCCTGGACGACGAATCGTTTCTCGTCGCGAGCGCCCTGCAAGCGGATCTGCTCAGGCATCACCCTGAGCTCGGTGATCTCAACAGGGGCCGCGGCGTCTGCGTTGCCTTGGAGCAACACTGTCAGCCCGAGCGCCGCCACACACAACTTCCACGTCGACATGGAGAGTTCCTTCATTCGGAGAGTTCGCATGACGGGCTTACTTGCCTTCTGATTTCGGTCCGGCCGTTGCGCGCTGCAGGACTTCGAGCCGTGAGAGAGCCCGCCCTGATTCATCGCGGAAAAGCCCGCCACGCGGCTCGACCCGGAGCGTTCCGCTGCGTCCGACGCAGTACGAAACCGACTCGCCATTGAGCGTTCCCGTGAGGCGGACGACGAGGTCCGGGAAAACGCCGACCGGGGCGTCCGGCGCGAGGTGGAGCTCAAATTGAACACGGCCTTCGCCGCGCGCGATGGCGACAGGCGATGCCGTGACGCGATTCGGAAGCCCTTCGAGTTCGGCCGTCATCGTCTCGGGGAGCTGGCCATGGGCCTCGATGGAACACGACACCGAAACGGCAGCCCCCTGTTCGGTAACGACCTCCTCGAGTTTTCCAGCCACGGGGCTGGATCCAACGGTGAGCTTGACCAGTTCGGAGGCGACGGCCACTTCTGGCGGCGGGGCCACCGGCAACGGATCGTTGGCTCCCGGCAAAGCCGACTCGGCTCGTCGACCACTTCGGCCGCCGGCCATCGCCTCGGCGCAGATCGTCCATTCACGAACGGCCGCCTTGGGATGAGCCCGCAGCCGATAGACGGCCATCGTCTCGCCTGGTTTGATCACAACTTCCGACGGGCCATCCACCCACGGAGGCAGGAACGGGATCACGACCTCGACGCTGCCGGTAAAACCCGGTTCGCGAGTCAGCTTCAACTGCAGATCCAGCGTTCCATCCTTCGCAACCGGCGCCTCGGGTTGGAGGAGATCAACGTGGAACGGAACCGGCTCGATGACCACCACCGCCAGGCGATCGACAACAGCCGACTGAAACAGGGCATCCGCGGATCCGGCAATGAGGTCAACCACTTGTTGGAACTTGCCCTGCACGGAACGATCGCCGTCGTTTCCAGACGCCAGGACGTCAATCAGCATCGCGTTCAGGGGAGCATCCTTCGAGGCCTCCACAATCGTGGGCGTCCAGTATCGATCGGCATCGATGCGGGCTTCAGAGAACAGGACTCCTTGCGGACCTCCGCTCGTCGAGAGCTGAACGTCCCCTTTGAAGTGCCGCCGTTGAACGGCGAACGTCGTCATGATCCGATTGCCGCGCGGGACGGCGACCGTCTGGCGTTCCTGCGAAAGCCGCTCGGGCCGGGAGACGAAGGCCGTCAGCTGCGGCTGCAGTCGCGTCGCTTCAACCCGGTAGATGAAATCCGGACGCCCCGCCCTTCGCTTGTCGCGGATCTCGAGCGAGTACTTTCCCGGGGCCGGTGGAACGAAGACGAGGCGGCTGTCGTGTGAGCCGTCGTCGTCGTTCGAGATGAGTGTCTCGCCTTCGCCGTCGAGAATCGCGATGACCGTATCGATCGGGGATCCGATCCGGTAAGCGAACGATTCGAACTGAATGGGCTCGCGATTCGAAACGTTGAACTCGAACGTGTCGGCTTCGCCCATGGTCGAAAGCACACCGTTGAACGCGGCCGGCAACTGCGCGGGCGACGGACCGCGAATCTCTTCAAGGACGTTTGGAAATGGCGAGACCCGGAACGGACTCGCCGACGGTGCCTCGCGCCCGTCGCGCGAGGCAATCAGGCCGAAGCCTGGGGCGGGAGACTCGGGCAGCGCGAACGACTGTTCGAAGTCGCCGGCCGCGTCTCCGCGGAACTGCACTTTCACCGTCATACCCGCCTGGCCGCCGGCGGGATAGACGGCGGCGGGCCGCGGGAAATCGCCGAGCGAAAGCAGGTAGCGGCTGTTGTCGTCGCCGTCACGGTTCGTTCCCTGGACTTCGACGACGTACCGGCCGTCCTGCGGTGCGATCAGCGTAATGAACGGGTCCTGATAGAAGAGCGGCGTGTCGTCCACCGAGCCGATGAGTGCTCCGTCCGGGCTGAACACACGGATCGAGGTGTCGAGCAGGACGCTGCCAGACCGAACGCTGGCAACCTCGGCCGCCAGACGCTCGCCCTTCTTCAACGTGATCGCGTAGCAGTCGACATCTCCATTTTCGAGAACTCCTGCCCACGTCAGGTTGCGACTCTTCTCATTGGCCTTTGAAACCTCGTCGTTAGGTTCCGACTCCGGCTCAACCGGCTGATTCGTCAGCAGCACGGTGTGGAGTTCAGAGAGTCCCTGGGGATTCCGAAGCCGGAACGCATACGGCCCGATCGCGGCGTCCTCTCTCGATTTCAGGCGGATCTCCAGTTCGTTGTCGCCTGTGGGTTTCAGGGCGAGGCATTCAACTCCCGGGGAGTAGAACAGAATCTCCGAGGCACGCTCGAAGCCGGCGCCGACAACATTGAGCGTGAACTCCGTCCCGCGCTTCCCGCCAGCGGGAAAGAACCGCTCAATCGACGGAGCTCCGCCGAGAACTGCACGCGGTCCTCCGAAGAGGATCGCGGCAATGAAGAACAACCTGTGTTTTCGCATCACGTAGTCCGGCACGAGTGGAATTCGAGTGGGCCGAGCAACCAGCAGAAAACTCGCTGGACCGGCGAGGCCGGCCCAGCGTCGTGGAAGTGTCACGCCAGGAGGTCGCTCATGACCTTGCCATTCATGACAATCTGTTGCGGTCGATCACCTGGCGACATCAGGTGCTTCTTCGCATCGATGCCGAGGAGGTGGTAGACGCTCGTCATGTAATCCTCGACGGACAGCGGACTATCCGCGACTTCCGCCGCAAGGCCGTCGGAGGCGCCGAAAACCTGGCCACGTTTGATGCCGCCGCCGGCCGCAACAATGCTGAACACACGCGGCCAGTGGTCACGCCCGCCGCCCGCATTCACCTTCGGTGTGCGCCCAAACTCGCTGGTGACCAGAACGAGCGTCGAATCGAGCAAGCCGCGCTGATCGAGATCGGTGATCAGGCCTGCGAATGCCTTGTCGAGATCGGGCATCTGGGTTTCGATGCCGCGGTAGTGATAGGAGTGCGTGTCCCAGGCGCCGAAGGTGACGGTCACGCATCGGACGCCAGCTTCGACAAGCCGCCGGGCGATCAGGAACCTTGGGCCGGCGGATGGACGAAGGATCAGGCCCCAGGGTTCGAAGCCATACAGCTTCTTCGTCTCCGGTGTCTCTCCCTTAAAGCTGAAGGCGTCGCGCGCTTCATCCGATCCAAGCAGGTCATACGCGCGCTGATAGAACGAATCCATCGTCGCGATCGCGTCGTCCTTCTCGGTCTGATGGAAGTGATTGTCGACGAGATCCTTCCAGCTCTTCCGGCTTTCGAATCGGGCCTCATCAACGCCCTTGGGCAGCTTGAGGTCGCGAACGGTAAAGTTGCCTCGCGCGGGATCGTTGCCGAGCGCGAACGGACCGAAGGCGTTGCTGAGGTAGCCGCTGCCGAGGAACTGGCTTCCCTGAGTCGGAATGCAAACGTATGGCGGAGCCGCTCCTCGCGGACCAAGTTCCTGGGCGACGACGCTGCCGGTGCTCGGATAGGTCAGAGCCGGGCTTGGCCGGTAGCCGGTAAACATGCTGTGTTCGCCGCGGCCATGATCAACCTCCGTGTGAGTCATGCTACGGACGACCGTCAGCTTATCGGCGACCTTCGCCGTCTCGACCATGTGAGAGCTGAACTGAACGCCCGGGATCGACGTACTGATCGGATCCAGGATGCCGCGATATTCAACAGGTGCATCAGGCTTCGGATCGAAGCTGTCCATATGGGCGAATCCGCCCTGCAGGTAAATGTGAATGACCGATTTTGCCTTCGGTGCCGGCGCATCTTCAGTGGCGGCGCGAGCCTGCAGTTGGAACATGTTGCCGAGTGATAGCCCCAGCCCACCGAGCCATCCGGCGTAGAGGAAATCGCGCCGCGAGGGGCGTCGAGAATGCGAGGGATCAGCCAGCCACGTTCCGGGTTGGGGAGCGGACATCAATGCACCTCCTGAAGAGACTTCGCGACACTAGGCCGCTGACATGAAGATCTGAGGACGAACACTCGAAGATTCGGCGAGCGCTAGCGGGGCGCAACAAACTCGATGACCAGCTTCGGCCGTTGCGAGACATTCATGAATTCGCTGGCATAGAAATCCCAGCCATTGCCGCCCGTGTTCATGAAAACCCAGCCGTGGTTGTCTTCGCCGTTCACCCACGCCTGAACAGTGTCGGTCACATCGAAGACAATCTCGGATGAGTTTGCTGCGATCTTGCCGAACGTGAAGCTGTCCTTATGGCGAGACGCTTCGAGCCCGTCGGCCGAAATCCCCGAGACCACACTGCTCCAGGTCGCCGACTCATCGAAAGGCACGAGCAGGCGATGGAGATTGACCGTGGTCCCCTGGTCGAATGCGCTGACCAGGAGTCGGGCCGACTTGACCTGGGCATTCTTTGGGATCTTTTTTTCGCCAGCGCCAATGACCTCGTCAAACCGCATCAGCACCTGGCTTTCGCCGCCGTCGTTGTTGGCATCAGACGACGCGTTGGGATTGCTCTCCAGCAGCGTCTTCGTCGCCAGAGCCCAGATTTCGGTATCGACGGTCCCCTTGTAGCCATCGACTCCCTGCTGGAAGGAGACGGTTCTCGTCATTGGGGACTGTGGGGGAGCGTCCGGCTTCGGGACATCCGCAGACCAGGCATTCGTCAGGAAAACGAGGCCGCACGTCAACACAGCGAGGCTTCTCAGCATTTCTGCGTTCCTTGATCGGTGGAGTAGGTCCCCACGGCGTGAGACGGCCGCGGGTCCTTGACCGTGCCCTTCGACCTCAGCGGACTGCCTGCTCTTTGCTTCCTGTGGCCCGCAGGCGTTCGGGCACTTCCGGAATCTGCTCGATCAGCTTGTTGATGGAGCCGTTCTGCTTCTGGAGCGTGAAGGCGTCGTACACATCGCCCACAGCGGTACGGGCTTCGTACTTCAGCGTCTCGCCGTCGATGTGGATGATCTGATAGAGCTGGGTATCCTGGGCCTGCCGCTTCATGAATTCATGCCGCTGCAGGTCGTACTGCTTGGGGCCGCTGACCGACACGACGTAGACAGTTCCAGTCTTCTCATCTCGGGCGTTGAGGCCTGTAGGAACGTTCCCGATCGTCTGGGCCGGAACCTTCGGCGTTTCGAGTCCGGTACGACCATAGGTGTGGTCATGCCCCTGAAGGACGATGTCGACCTTGTGCCTGTCGAGAATCGGCTTCCAGGCCTCGCGCAGCTCTTTGTTGTCCCGTTCCTTGCCTGTCGAAAAGACGGGATGATGGAACGTGCAGACAACCCAGCGGCATTTGTTTGCGGCCAGCACCTTGTCGAGCCACATGGTCTGGTCGTCCAGACGGCGATTGCTGTCCAGTCCGATGATCCGGACGCCCTGGTACTCCAGCGTGTAACAGGCTTCTTCCAGTCCTTCGGGACCATTCGTCGGCAGGGCGAACTGCGGACGCCAGTGATGGGACAATCGGGCCCGCTCGCCGTTTGCCCCCTTGGCCTGCTCGTGATTGCCGGGAATCGGCACGCTCGGCATCATCGCGTTCAGCCATGCCCCGGCGCCAAACCACTCACCCCACTCAGCGTCATCTTCTGCCTTGTTGATCAGGTCGCCCGCGTGCAGCATGAACGCCGCCTTCGGCGCGTCGCTGTAGGCCTCGCGGACCACGCGTGACCACAGACTGCGGATGTCGTTCTGAGCGTCGCCGAAGTAAATGAACGAGAACGGTTCTGGCCTGTCGCTGGCCGTCGTGACGTGGAACCATTCACTCCAGTTCAAGCCGTCGCCGACGCGGTAGGCATATTTGGTCTTCGGCGAGAGTTCGGTGAACTCGACAGAGTGGAATCTCGCTTCATTGATATCCGTCTTCAGCGTCTCGGCCGTCGCCATCACCTGCCGGGCCTTTTTCGGAAAGTACGGCCCGGCATCGGCCACCGCGATCTCGGCGATTCCCTGCTCCACGTCGGCCGATGTCCGCCACGTCACAGCCTGAGTTGTCGACGGATCGCCAGACCACGTCAGGATGATGCGGTCCGGCACCGGAGACGGAGCGTAGTACTCGGCCGGCTTGACCTGCCGCGGGGCGTGTCTGTGATCGGGTCCGTCGTGGGCGAGAACTACCGTTGACGGGCCGAACGCCACGAGCGTCGCGATGGCCTGTCCGCAGAAGGCCTTGAATGAGAGTTGATGGTTCATCTTCGATGCCGTCGATGGAGTTTCGGAAGACACGTCCGGAGAAGCTCTGGGGAGCGAAACCACGAGGACCCGACGAAAGCCGCCGAGCCCCCTGACCGTCGCGATGAATGAATGCGTCGGGACCACTGAGCGAGCAGCTAAGGTCACCGCTTCTTGTGAAGAAGTTGTGTTCACCCGTTGAAATCACGGCGAATCGCCAATACGCCGCACTTGACTCTCATCGGCAGCGACTGCAGATCGGGACGGCTGACCATTGGACGACATGCGACCCAGAAACGTGAGTTCCGGGATGGAGATGTGACGTTCCCATTCCTGCACCGGCACCGTCCAGGGAACATCCGGCAGGGGTTCGGTTAGCGGCATGATCCACGCCTGCTCGAAACCATTTCGCCGGACGGAACTGAGATCGACGTTCGGATCAACCAGGAGTTGCGGCCTTCGTCCGTTGAGACTGCACAGCACCACGGCCCGCACCTCGAAGTCCCGGTTGAGGGATGCCCGAAACCGATCTCTCAGGTGATGGGCGCAGTGGACGATCATTTCCGGATCGCGCGCCATGCGCGTCAATTGCTCCGGCGTGATGTACTGCAGGAGATCCGTCTGGACGGATTCGCCGCTGGCGCGGTCCGTCAGGAGGAAGCGAACCCCGGCCGTCTTTCCTCGCAGCATCATGCGCCACGCAAAGTGGTGCCCCTGCTCGGTCCAGTTCGTGGCGTCAGAGTATGCCATGTGACGCAGCGGCAGGATGCACTGCACGATGACATAGACCGCCGCTGCGGCCACTCCCGCCCGCCGACGTCCAGTCCACGTCGCCGGTCCTGAGCTGCCGGTCACGGACACCGGCGCCCGTCGACGCCAGAGCCTGCGGGGCCATCCGCAATCGAAGAAGATCGTCGTGGCAAAAATCATGAACCACGGAAAGATGTGGATCTGGAACAGATGGGCATTGATCAGGTGGAAAGCGACGCTGGCCAGGTAGGCCCACATGCGAGTCGGCTTCCAGAGGAGGAGCGGAATCACTGCGAGATCGAAAAGCAGGCCACCCCAGCTGAGAAACCTCGCGGCCACCTCGACCGGTCCCCATTCGCTGAACAGAGGCCCCCAATCCGTCGTTGCCAGGTGCGTCCGCATTGGCTCACCGGCCAGCCAGTCGGAATTGATCTTCGCAATCCCGCCAAAGAAATACGGCAGACCGATGTGGAATCGCGTCAGACACAGGCACCATGCGGGGATGACCGGACTGCGCTTCACATGGCCGTTCAGGACGTCGACCGACATCGTCCGGTGTGCGGGCATCAGCGGCATCGACCAGCTGATCAGTGCCAGCAGGTAGTAGTGATTCTGGTAATTCGCGCGATCCAGGAGGAAGACGTACGTGAATCCAGCGGCCAGCAGCGTCGAAGAAAGGCGATAAACCGATCCGATTGCGACGAGCAGGCCGAGAAACGCCAGCGCCACGAAATGAATCTTCATTCCAACGCCGCCCCAGGGTGTGATGAAGTCCAGCCCCGGATAGGTGAAGTGGAATCGCGGCGTCATATAGAGATCGTCGACGCGTCCCACCCATAAGTAATGCAGGGCCCACGCCGTCATCATCAGCCCGAAGCCGATGCGGAAGATCACCAGGCTGGCGATGTCGACGTTATCAAACAGTCGGCACAGCCAGCCTTGCCTTCCAGACGCCACCCCCAGGTTGCAATGCACGTCGGACAATGGCTCAGTCGTCCTTGTTCCGGGCGGCTTCTCGGGCCTCGATCATCTTCGCACGCTTGCTCGCCGGCTTCAGTGCAATCTCAAACGTGTTCTGCCCTTCTGCGACGTCGATCTCTGTCGCGACAAGCTCCGTGTTGAGGGCACAAGAGCATTCGAAGCCTGAACGGGACTCTCCCATCGGCGGACCGACTTTCACCTGGTGACGGCCGACGACCGCTCCATCGTTCGTGTCATAGGTCGAAATCACAAAGTGGCCGTTCTCGTCACAGTGGCCAATCCCCTGCTTGCCGACATTGGCGTTCTCCCCCCTCTGCATCGGCTCAAAAAAAACGGCGACCCAGGGGACGGGCTTTCCATTGCATGTCACGGTTCCCTCTGTTGGCGCAAGACCCATCTTGACGCGGCCATCAGAGCATCCAAGCGCGGTCATCAGAAACAACACCGGGATCAGTCCTGGGACACAGTGCCATCGATTCATGAATCGACTCCTGCCATCAGATTGCGGTATCGCTGGCGGCCTCGAAGCTCGGCGACAGCGGAATGAATGTTCGAACAACACAACCGCGGCCTCTTTGGATTCCGGAGAGGTCGGGGGATCGCGAAGACTTCCGTGCCTCAATGCCCCGGCACGTAAGGCGATCAGAACTCGCCGATCGGGACGCCATCCGAGATGTCGTGCAGGTTGCTGTACGTCTGAATCGAGATGTTTTCGCTGATGAATCGCACTGAACCATCGCCGAGAACGAACTGGCATCCCCCCGTATGGAAGCTGCCGTTCGCATCGTCGTTGATGCCATACGCCATCCGCATGGCGCTCACGCCGTTGTTGATCGGCGCGTTCGTCCGACCGTTCGTGCGGGACATTTCGTCGTCGCCGCAAGTGAAGTACATCGTCGGCCAGTCCTGGATGCCGGTTGACGAACCATCGACGACCGGGTTGTTGTTCGAGGTGACAATCGAGGACTCGCCGATCAGCAACGTATTGCTGAGGCCGTCGGTCACGTCTCGGAACTCATGGCCTCCAGGCACTTCACAGTTCTTCTGCATCGGGCCAAAGTCACCGCGTGCCGAGCCACCGGCCCCTTTGTAGTCAGTCGTCGGCCAGCCGATTGCGCGGGTCGTGCTCGTCTGCCCGGCAACGACGTTCCCGGGAATCGTCCAGCTGGCAGGCACGAACCGGGGAAGGATCGACGACGGACACTTGAACGCCTCCAACGGCGTCTCGCAGCCCGGAATCACAGCGCCGGAGGCCGGGTTGCCGACCGAGGCGGCATACAACTCCGTGGCCCCGAACTTTCCCCACCACGGTGACAGCGTCAGCCGGTTGTAGACAGGACTCTGGTCCATGTACGGAAGAATCGAGGCGGTCCAGTTCACCCCGTCGTCATCGTATGACGAGTTTCCGCCCGGGAATCGCGGCACGCCGCCAATATCGCACGTATCCGCCACGATCAGCATCGGAAGACGCTTGTAGGTGCTCTCATAGTTATGAAGTGCGAGCCCCATTTGCTTCAGGTTGTTCTTGCACTGAGTTCGCCGCGCGGCTTCGCGCGCCTGTTGCACCGCAGGCAGAAGCAGCGCGATGAGGATGGCGATAATGGCAATCACCACCAGCAACTCGATCAGGGTAAATCCGATTCGTCGTCGTGACTCTGGCATCTGGACCCTCCACGCAGCAGGGACGAAAAGAGAATGGTGCGGGATTCCGCTGCGGAATCCGCAGAACAACCGGTCGATCTAAAAGCGGTCAGAACTGAACACCGGAGCAACTCGGCGTGGCGGAACTTTGTCCGGCGAACGTAAAGGTCTGATGTTCGCACTGCGAATAACTCGCGAGAGCGAGTACGCGTTCGACGATGTTCAGAGCTTTCGTCCGAGAAAAGCGAAGGACGGGACGCGGCCGAGCGGGACGTACCGCACGCGACCGCTGGATTCACGGAGAAACTCGACTTCGAACCGAGACTTCAGCAGCGGCAACAGATCGGTCCCCAGGAAGACGTTGTCGAACACGAACCACGTCGACCAGAACGTCCGCGTCCACCAGCGATGTCGCGGACTATCCATCGGGACTTCCGGGAGACGTAGAAATCCGCAACTCCCAGCAGACCGCCGGGGTTGAGAAGCGAACAGGCCCGCTGGAGGGCGAGAATCCAGTCCGGGATCATCACCAACGAACACGAAAACGTGACGACATCGACTGGTCCGTTCAGTTCCAGCGGCGTGGCGTCGGCCTTCAGAGCTTTACGTTCGACCACCCATTGGTGCGGATTCGCTGTCGAGCCACAGAGAGCAACGACTCGCGCAGGGCATGACGCTGTTAACCAATGCCGGTTTTCGTTCCGTCACTTCGGGTCGCGATGGCCTGCCTCCGAGCCCGACTCGGAATCACGAAGTCACTGGCTCTCAACAACGTTTGGCCGGAGAGAAACTTTCCGCTGAGCCGTTGCATACGGGGAGACGCACGACCGCGTCCGTTTGGCGCAAAACTCTCTTTCCCGTGAGAGAGCGCCTACCCGGCGGTTAGCAGCCTAACTTCCCACATCCATGCTGGCGGGCATGAACTGCATTGGCGACGGATTCGCAATACGACAAGACCTCACTGAAGCAGGACCGGACCGCGGCAGGGGCTGTACGGCCGATGAGAATGAAGGCGATTTGATTGGTATCGAAATGACGCCTGACAGGTCAGCCATTCGCAAAGATCTGTGTGATCTGCTTGGTTGCGATGCCGATGGGTCGGTCCAGCGGAACTCCGGCGCAGGCCAGCAAGGTGGACAGCAAGTCGCCCTGGTTCCCCTTGATGTCCGGCAAGTAGCGCCCGGTATGAATCGAGCCGCCTCCGCGGCCAGCGACGATGAAGGGCAGGTTCTCCCGGGTGTGCTTGTTGCCATCTTCCAGGCCGGAGCCCCACATCATGATGCAGTTGTCGAGGAGCGTGCCGTCCCCCTCGCGCAGGCTGGCCATCTTGTTCACCATGTAGGCGAACTGGTCGATGTTGAACTTCGTGATCGCCGCCACCTTGCGGACCATCGCCTCCCGGTTCTCGTGGTGCGTCTGGGAGTGGTGCTTGTCTGTGAATCCCAACTCCGGGTAGGAGACGCCGTTGGGCGTCGAACCGATGTAGGTGCTGACGCGAGTCGTGTCGGTCTGAAACGCCAAGACGTTCAGATCGCACATGACCTGCATGTACTCGCTGCGCTTGTCCCCCTCGGGGATCTTGACCTCGATGGGCGGCGAGTCGCTGGCGTCTCGCTTGGTCGAACTGACGCCCGCCTTTTCCAGGGCCGCCTCTTTCTGACGCACTTCGATGGCCGCAATCCGTCGCTCCACGGATCGGACGCTGTCGAGGTACTCGTCAAGCTTCTGCTGGTCGGTCTTCGCCAGCGTCCGGCGCAGGTCCTTCGCGCCTCCGAGCACCCGGTCCAGCATTTGCCGGTCGAGAGGATTGGCCTTGGTCACCCGACCGTCTTCACCCTTCTTTCCGAAGAGCCTGTTCAGCACATTCCTGGGATCGATCTCGGCCGGGACAGGCTGAGTGGGCGAACGGTAGCTGCAATGCGAGTAGTACGCCTCATGCAGGCCCGCCTGGTTCTCCTTCCACGTCTGCGGCATGGTCGCCAGCTCGAGCGAGGGCAAGAGCGTCTGGGCGCCAACGTAGTTGGCCATGATCTGGTCGGCCGAGATCGCAATATTGATGCGGCCGCGAGTCTCTGCGTCCGGAAGTCTGGCCGTGAGCCAGGTCGACAGTTCCAGCGCGTGCGGTGCGCCATTGAACGGTGCGTTCGGCACACCGGAAATCCCTTTCATCATCAGGCACTGGTCCAGGATCGGACGCAGTGACTCGAGGGCCGGAGGCGGTGAGTTGTGATACGCCTCCGGGCTCTCCGGCCAGAACTCGTCCATGATGACGCCGTGCGGCATATACATGAACCCGAGCCGGATCGGCGGCTTCGGCGATTTGCCGCCTGCGGCCCGGCCCACGGAATCCAGCAGCGGCAGCGCGAGGGAAACGCCCGCACTCTTCAGCAGGGTGCGACGATTGAAAGGTGTGTTTCGATTCATGTCGTTCACCCTTTGACGGTGCGGTGCGTGAACAGATAACTGGTGACGACCTCAATGATGATCGTCCGCATGCGGTAATCTTCCTGGGCAGTCCTGGCCAGCAGCTGGTCGATCACGATCTCATCGTAACCTTCCAGTTGCCGCCCGAGCGCGTAGGCCATCAATCTTTGGACCAGGTTTCGCGCCAGGTCTGCCTTCCGCCTGGACAGCACATTCTTGAGATCCGCGGGGGACGAAAAGCTCTCTCCACCGGGAAGTTTCCCCGCGGAGTCGATCGCGACGCCAGCGTCATCCGTGTCCCGCCATCGGCCAATGGCGTCAAAATTCTCCAGTCCGAAGCCAATCGGATCGAACACCTTGTGACAGTTGGCGCACGTCGGGTCGGATTGATGCAGTTCCGTCCGTTGACGAAGCGTCAATCCCTCCAGGTCCTTCTGCTTCTGATCTTCGAGCGCGGGAACGTTCGGCGGAGGCGGCGGGACACGTTCTCCCAGGACCTGTTCGAGCACCCAGACGCCCCGTTTGACGGGACTAGTCCGGTTGGGAAACGACGTGGTCGCGAGCGTGGCCGGCATGCCCAGGATGCCGCCGCGATTCGGGTCCTCGAGCTTGACGCGACGCATCGCGGGACCGTGGACGGAGTCTTCCATTCCGTAAAGTGCGGCGAGGGGCTCGTTCAGGAAGGTGTAATCGCTGTCCACGAATCGAACCACGGTCTGGTTCTCGCGCACGATATTCTCGAAGAGCAGGCGGGCTTCGTCCACCATCGCCGTTCGCAACGCAGGCGTCATCTGCGGAAAGACGTTCGGGTCGAACGTCTGATCTTCGAGCCCGGCCACGCCCAGCCACTGGGCGCCGAAGCCATCGAACAGGGCTCGCGACCGCGAATGCTCGAGCAGGCGCTCCGCCTGGGCCTTAAGCACCTCAGGCTTCCGCAGTTCGCCCGCATCAGCCAGGCCGGAAAGCTCCGCATCAGGGGGAGCCGACCACAGCAGGTAAGAGAGGCGGGAGGCCAGTTGGTAATCGTCAAGCGGCACGATTGAGTCATCCGGGTCCACGTCCGCCGCAGGCGTGATGAACAGGAACTGCGGGGAGACGAGGATCGCCTTCCACATAAGGTTCAGGGAAGCCGTGTCACTCAGTTTGTTCTCGCGGCCGAGTTTGAAGATGCCCACCAGGACATCCAGCTCTGCCTCGGTGGGCGGACGACGGTAAGCATCGCGAGCCAGCGACCTCGCCACCTCCCGCGCCCCGTCGAGGACATCGGCCGCGTTGGCGGGCAACTCCCCGAACAGACGCTTCTGAACCTCGGTGGGTGGTTGACCCTCCCGAGCGACGACCTGCTCGATCACCTTGTTGGCGATGTCGAGGAACAACTCTGACTGCAGCGGAGAGATCGAGTTGAGATAACCTTCCCCAACGACCTCGTCGGGGAGACTGTCGGCGATCGATCGGTCCACACCGTACAGATCGTGAAGCGTGTTGGCGTATTCGACCTTGCTGAGACGACGAATCACGAAGTGACCTGGATCGGGCGAAGCCAGGTGCTTGAGCTGGCCGATCCACTCGATGAACTGAAGTCGCTCATCATCCGTCGGAATTTTGTCGGCGCCATCAGGCGGCATGTCGTGCACCTTGACGCTTGCCACCGCCTTCTTCCAATGCAGGAATGAGGACGCAGCGCCGGGAGTGTCGAGCGCCGACTTGAGGTTAATGCCCGCCTCGGGTCTGGTCCCATGGCATTCGAGGCAGTACTTCTTGACGAAGGGCTCGACCTTCTTCTTGAGGACTTTCTGAGCATCGGCCTGGAGCTCTGCTTCAGACCGGGGCCCATCGACCTGAACGGCAGGATCGCGACTGTCATTGCCCTGCTCTTGGGCGAGAGCAACAGCCTCCACACCCGGCAGCAGGCCCGCAATCAGATTGCAGGCCAGCAAAACGGCGGAGGTCCGGCGAACGAGTTCAGCTTGGCGTGACATGGTCACCATTCTCGCGTTCGCCTCGATCATTGTCTTCCCATCTTGAGCGACTTGCCGGGCAGTCTACCCACTATTCCCACAACCGGCGATCTCCTGCGCCTCGGTGGATTTCACCCTCGGAGTGCTACCGAATGGAACCTCGTGTCCGTACTGGCCTCGAGGTGATGCGAAGTTCGTGGCAGATGGCAAATCAGGGAGTGCGGCAAAATGCCGGATGTTGGTCAGGAGTTGCTACTGACATTCCCCGGAGTTCCGCACCATGCCGCGTCCGAACGCCGCTGTCCTTGACTATTCAAAGCACTCTGCGACAGGCCAGGCTGTCATCGA
This sequence comes from Caulifigura coniformis, assembly GCF_007745175.1. GTDB lineage: Bacteria > Planctomycetota > Planctomycetia > Planctomycetales > Planctomycetaceae > Caulifigura > Caulifigura coniformis. The sequence continues at coordinate 1,321,264 of NZ_CP036271.1, forward strand.
CGTCAACAGGCGAGCGATCTACCTTGGCCCGCACAGTGCCCCGCCCCCTTGGCGACGCGACTTCGCCACCTGTGTGATCCCAGGCTCCACTTCGCTGCGGTTCCTGTCTCAGGACTTTCGACACATTGCGATTGCGATCGAATTCAGAATCGGATGCGATCGCACACTTCTTGCTTTCGTCCCCGAATCCTCAGGCCATGGATCCAAGCGTCGACCGAAGCCTTCGCTGGGCGATCGTAAACAGGACGCCGCCAATCACTGCCAGAAACGCCAGCTGAGGCCACACGGTGGCCAGGCCAGCGCCGCGGTAGAGCACTCCCTGCGAGAATGACACGAAGTGCGTCGTGGGAGCAGCCAGCATGACGTTCTGAACGAACAGGGGCATGCTTTCCCGCGGAGTCGATCCGCCCGAGAGCATCTGCAGCGGCATCAGGATCAACATCAGGAGCAGGCCGAACTGCGGCATCGAACGCGTGAACGTGGCCATGAAGATGCCCATCGACGTCGTTGCGAAGAGATGCATGGCCGTGCCGGTGAGAAACAGGGGAATGGACCCCTGGATGGGAATGGCCAGCCATCCGCGGATCACGATGAAGAGCGAGAAGGCAGTCGCGACAAGCACCACCAGCCCCATCGACCAGACCTTGGCAGCCATGATTTCCAGCGGCGTCACCGGCATAACCAGCAGGTGCTCGATCGTTCCGCGTTCGCGCTCGCGAATCAGCGCGGCGCCGGTCAGGATGATCGACAACAGGGTCACCTGGTCGATGAGCTTCATGACTCCGGTAAACCAGGACTTGTTCAACTGCTGATTGAACCGGACCCGTTCCACCACGTTCACGGGAAGCGACTGCCGAACGCGATAGCGATTGACGAACTCGGTGACCTCGCTGCTCACAATCTGCTGGACATAGCCCCCGCCGTTGAAGGCCTGGCTGACCCGCGTGGCATCGATGTTCAGCTGAACCTGCGGCGAGCGTCCGGCCAGGACGTCGCGCTGGAAGTTCGGGGGAATGTTGAGGGCGAACGTGATGGTTCCGGCATCCAGCTGTTCATCCATTTCGGACGCCGTGATGAAGACCGGGGGCAGGAAGTACGGTGGGTAGAACGACTCGCCAATGCGCATCGACAGCGGCGACTGGTCTTCATCGACGATGGCGATCGGGGCCCTGTTGAGGGTTTCCGGCGCCGAGGCCGCGGGCGAGTAGATCGAGAATGTAAACGCAAACACGATGAACAGCAGCAGCATCGGATCGCGTGCGAGGGCCCGCAGCTCTTTGACCCCCAGGCGATACATGTGGTCGAAGCGCATCGATCACTGCTCCTGCTTCTGGAGGAAGGCAGCGCTCGCGCCGAGCAGCACGGGGATTGCAATGAGCAGCGCCAGTAAGGGCTGATGGATGTCCGCCAGGGTCAAACCCTTCGAGAAAATGCCTCGCGAGATCGTGAGAAAGTGCGTTGTGGGAAAGACCCGGCCAACAACGGCCCCGGCGCCTTCGAGTGACGACACCGGGTCGAGGAGCCCGGAGAACTGCGTCGCCGTCACCATCGACAGCACGGCCGTGCCGAAGATGCCGGCGATCTGACTGCGAACGAAACTCGAAACCAGCAGGCCGAGGGCCGTCGCACACATCAGGTACAGCCAGGCGGCGAGAACGAATGCGGGAAAACTGCCGGTCAACGGAACCCGGAACACAAAGACTGCCATGGCCGTCAGCAGCAGGAAGTTGAGCATCCCGAGGGCCACGTAGGGGACCTGCTTGCCCAGCAGGAACTCCCAGCGCGTGACGGGCGTTGCATAGAAATTGGTGATCGAGCCCAGTTCCTTTTCGCGGACGACGGACAATGTCGCCAGCATCGACGGGATCAACAGCAGGAGGAGCGGAATCACGCCCGGGACCATTGCCACGATGCTCTTGACGTCCGGGTTGTATCGAAACCGGGTTTCGACCGTCGCATCGGCGACGACCGGACTTCCCAGCCGCTGCCGGGCGAGGTTGGCCATCCACAGCTGGTGCATGCCCTGGACGTATCCACGCACCGTTTCTCCGCGGCTGGGCATCGCACCGTCGATCCACGCGCCGATCTCGACGTTTTTTCCGCGGCCAAGGTCGCGTCCGAAGTTCGACGGCAGTTCCAGCGCCAGTGTCAGCTCGCCCGATCGCATCCGGCGATCGAGTTCGGCGTAATCAACGAGCGGTGGCTGCTCGCGAAAATACCTGGAACCTGAAAGATTGAGCGCATAATCGCGACTGACGGTCGTCTGGTCGCGGTCGAGAACTGCGAAGGACAGGTCTTCGACATCCATCGTGATTCCGTAGCCCATGATGAGCATGAGGACGACGGTGCCGACCAGCGCCATCGTCGCGCGGATCGGATCGCGGCTGAGTTCCAGGGCCTCCCGCCGGGCATAGCTCATCATGCGGCGAACACTGAACCACTTCGGCGCCGGGTGTACTGAAGTTGCGGGTGGAGCTGCTGCACCCTGCTGCGGGCTGACATCCTGATTCGCTGGCAGAGTGGCAGACTTCGCCTGGGATGCCTCCTCCAGGTACGCGATGAAGGCGTCTTCGAGGGTCGCCGCCTGTCGCGACCGGGTGATCCCTTCCGGCGTATCGCTCACCAGGACCTTGCCTGCATGCATCAGGGAGATGCGGTCGCAGCGTTCCGCCTCGTTCATGAAGTGCGTCGAGATGAAGATCGTCACCTGGTCTCGACGCGACAGATCAATCAGTAGGTTCCAGAAGTCGTCACGGGCGACCGGATCGACACCGGAGGTGGGCTCGTCGAGAATCAGCATCTCGGGGCGATGGACCATTGCGACCGCCAGCGACAGACGCTGCCGCTGTCCGAGAGGCAGCGATTCTGGCAGTGCGTCGAGAATCTCCGTGAGTCCGAACCGGCCGGCGAGTGTCTCGACTCGCGGGGGGATCTCTCGCTCGGGGACTTCGAACAGCCGGGCATGCAAGACGAGGTTCTGGCGGACGGTCAGTTCCGAGTACAGCGAGAACGCCTGCGACATGTAGCCGACACGGCGGCGGACCTCGATGTCATTGGCATCGACCGTTCGCCCGAACAGCCTGCATTCCCCTTCGCTGGCCGCGAGCAGACCCGTCAGCATCTTCATGGTGGTGGTCTTGCCACAGCCATTAGAGCCGAGGAACCCGAAGATCTCGCCGCGTTCGATTCGGAAGCTGACGTGATCGACGGCGACGAAGTCACCGAACCGCATCGTGAGGTCGCGGGCCTCGATCGCGATTTCGGGGTTGGCCTGGACAGGCCTTGGCGTGATGACCACCTGGGTGTGCCCGGACCGCTTTTCTTCGGGCAGCAGTTCCACAAATGCCGCCTCGAGCGAGTCGGTGCGGGTCCGCTCGAGCAACTCACGGGGCGTGCCGGTCGCGAGGATGCGAGCTGAATCCATCGCGACCAGCCAGTCGAAGCGTGAGGCTTCATCCATGTAGGCCGTGGCGACGATCACGCTCATCTCCGGGCGATCATGTCGCAGACGATCGATCAGTTCCCAGAACTGGCGGCGCGACAGCGGATCGACGCCCGTGGTCGGCTCATCAAGAATCAGCAGGTCGGGATCGTGGATGAGTGAACAGCAGAGGCCCAGCTTCTGCTTCATTCCGCCGGACAGCTTCGCCGCCGGCCGGTTGGCAAACGGCCCCAGCCCGGTGTCGTGCAGAAGCGAATCGATGCGACGCTTGCGCTCATGGGCGTCCTGCCCGAACAGACGCCCGAAGAAGTCGACGTTCTCCAGGACGGAGAGCGTTGGATAGAGGTTCTTCCCCAGTCCCTGCGGCATATAGGCAACGCGGGGACAAACCTCGGTGCGGTGCGCGGCCCGCGCCATGTCGCCGCCGAGCACTTCCACGCGGCCCGACTGAATCTGCCGTACCCCTGAAACCAGCGACAGCAGCGTCGATTTCCCGACACCGTCGGGTCCGATCAGCCCGACCATCTGCGACGACGGAAACTCAATCGTCACGCAGTCGAGCGCGCGAACCTTGCCGTAGGTCTGCGAAACCTCGCTCAGGCGGGCGACCGGTGTGTTGAGCGGTGTTGCCGTGGTCATTCTGCAAGCTTGACCTCGAGGTGCTCCGGCCAGACGGCCTGTGGATCAAGCTGAACGTAGGCCACCCCGGGAAGCCCCGTCTTCACCCGCTTGAGATGTTGCTTCAGCAACTCGGGCGCAATGCGGGCCTTGAGCCGGAACATGAGTTTCAACCGCTCCTCGGCGGTTTCCACCGTCTTCGGTGTGAACTGGGCCTCGCTGGCGACGAAGGTGATCTTCGCGGGAATCACGATGTGCGGAGCCGCGTCGAGCACGATCCTCGCATCGGCCCCCATCTGCACGCGCCCCGCCTGCGCCGTCGGCAGAAACAACGTCATGTAGACATCTGCGAGGTCGAGCAGATTGAGAACTTTGCCGCCGGCGCCGAGCACTTCGCCGGGCTGAGACACCCGATACTGAATCCGACCGTCACGCGGCGACTTGAGCTGACAGTCGTCGAGATCGACCTGGATGCGAACGATCGTTGCGCGCGCTGCCTCGACTTGCGCCTGGGCTCCAATCACCTGCGAACGCGCGGTCGCAATGGCGGCGTCGGCTGCGGCCGCCTGCGCCTTAGCAGCATTCATCGCGGCCTCGGCGGCATGGAACGACGCGCGGTCGGTGTCGCGCTGCTGTTCCGTTGTCGCACTCTGTTCAGCCAGTGATTCGGTCCGCTTCAGCCGACGACTGGCCGCATCCAGCTCGGCATCGCGTTGAGCAATCAGCGACACCGCCGCGGCCTTTTCGCTCTCCCGTTGACGGACCAGTCCTTCCGCCGAGGTGACCGAACTGACGGCCTGCGCCAGGCTGGCCTCCGCTTCCTTCAGCTGGGCACTGAGCGTATTCGTTTCCATCCGGGCGATGACTTGCCCGGCCGTGACGAAATCTCCTTCGTCAAACAGGATCTCGGTGATGCGGCCTGGAGACTTCGTCGCAACATCGATTTCCACGGCCTCGATCCGGCCGTTGCTCATCGCAAATCCATCGGGCAGCTGTGCACCGCCGAAGTTCTGCCAGAGTGACGATGCAACGGCGACACCAATCGCCACCATCAGCCCAGGCACAAGCCATTTTTTCAATGACATTCATGTCACCGTTCTGATTGCTTTCCAAGTTGTCGACCGATTGTAGGTCGGCCGTCACTCGCATCCCAATCGAATTGCTCACCGGCACGTCATCGGGCGGTTCCTCGGCCGAATCAAACGCTTCCGGCGCGTCGCGACACAGTACGAGAAGACAATGTTCATTGGCGTCGCGGAACCAAAGCTCATGACCTCGCTGACGATATCGGCCGGCTCGAACGAGAACCGAACATCGGGCAGGGCGGCCGCCAGCTTGTCGCGAAGCGTCTCTTTCATTCCTTCGGTGCTGATGCCCGAACCGTCCTTGATGGCCACGCGCAGAATGCGCCTTTTCCGGGCCGCGGGTGAACTGGTAGACAGCGTTGATTGGAAACGACGGCGGGACGGTGCCGACATATCCGAGCGTGAGGGCCACATTCTCCGCCCCGACTTTCTGCTGAATCGCTGCGAGGGCCTGGTTGGCCAGATTCTCGGTGCGGTCATTGTGCGTGCCGTCGGGAGCTCGCATCTGCAGCCGGAATTCACCGGCATCCACCGTCGGAAAGATCTCCATGCCGAGCCTCGGCCGCAGGAGCGTGCCAAAGCGATCCATCCGTCACGGTTCAGGAATCGGGTTGAAGGTCAGTCGTGCAGCTCCATTTTCCTTCTGACCTGCCCCCTGAAGTGCGTCGAGCTGTTGGGTAGGTTTCCCGACAATCTCGCTCTATGAAAAACGCGCAAGAGCAACGTCACGACCGACCACGCCTATTGCTTCCGTCCGACGAACATGAAGTACGGAACGCGGCCGAGCGGCACATAGGGTACGCGACCGCTCGACTCCCTCAGAAAGTCCACGTCAAACCGCGACTTGAGGAGCGGCAGAAGATCACTCCCGAGGAACACGTTGTCGAAAGCGAACCAGGCTGGCCAGAAAGTGCGCGTCCACCAGTTGTGCCGCGGGCCTTCGTCCGAGCGGTACTTCCGCGAGACATAAAAATCGGTGACGCCGATCACGCCCCCCGGCCGCAGATTCGCACACGCCCGTTCAACCGCGGCAATCCAGTCGGGAATCATCGTCAGCGAGTAAGAGAACGTGACAACGTCCGCTGGCTCATCCAGTTCGAGGAGTACTGCGTCTGCTTTGCGAAGCTCAATGTTGGTCCAGCCATTCAATCGAATCCGCTCGCGGGCCACCGCCTGAAGTGAATCCGAAAGATCGACCAGAGTGACGCGGCGTAGGGCCGCCAGACGAGCGCCTGCGTGTGCAAGATTGCTCCCGGTCCCCGCGCCGATATCAATCCATGTGGATCCCTGTGTCAGCGGCAGACGTTGAATCAGCTCCTTTCGCCCGTGAAGCAGCCGCTCGCGAAAGTCGTCATAGCTCGACGCCTGTCCCGAATAGAAACTCTCCAACCGTTCGGCATGCGTCGCTCCCCGGATTGGATGAGCGACGAGATTCATCAGGATCTTCAGGTCGGAGGCGACGCCCATTAGAGGAGTGCAGGCGAGAGTTCTGGCTTAGGCCGGGCGATATGAAAGCTTCCATAGGTATGCACGCGGTCGTATCGATGCAGCAGGTCCGCGAGTTCACGATCGAATATCAGGCGTTCCGTCAGCGTCCCCGTACCGCTGCCAGAATCAATCTTCACTCGGGAGATGTAGTCCGTCGTGAGGCCTCCGCTGCGCCAAAGGAAGACGGCATTGGGCGTGGCCTGCGCGAGCAGTGCCTGCCATTCCTCTTCCAGGACATGGAAATGGTGCGAGCTCAGCCAATCCATGTGGTCGAGAAGCACGAAGCGTGATGCCTTCTGCTTCCGTGATTGCAGGTGGTCAAGCATCGTCGAAGTCTCAATGTGCAATCGTTCGATCAGTCCGGACTTCAACTGCCGGAATCCTGATTCCGTCAGATACTGTGGGCAGCAGTCGCGCGAGTAGGAGCCCGTCAGATACACTCGCCAGAAATAGTTGTCTCTGAGGGGGAGATCACAGAAGACGGCCTCGATGGCGTCCTCGATGAATCCAGCGACTCGACGCGGATGATCGCGTTCGACTTCTTCCCGCTGGGCTTTCGGAACGCCGAGCAATGCCAGGACGGAATCACGTCCAATCGCCCAGCGCAGGAACCGGTTCCAGAAGCGAGGTTTCACAACGGAGTGATAGATGTCGCGCTGCTCGCTGATCGAGTTGGCATTCAGAATCGCGTTGATCGCCGGGCGCACTTTGGCGACATTGTCGATGTACTGGTTCAGGATCCACGCGACGGTACCGCTGGAGCCTCGAAAGTAGAACGAATCGCGACGTCCCGATCCCGAGAACCAGCGAATGTGCCGGTCCCAGTAATCCTTCGCGAAATCGGACAGGCCCGTTCGCAGATGAGCCTGGTACAACCACGCGAATTGTGGATGCCGGCCAGTTCCGAAAAGCCGGAAAAAGTCTTCGTGATCGAGATTCCGGATCCCCTGGCGTTTCAGTTCGAGCAGCGCGTTCTGCCGCGGATTGATGTCGACGGCAGAGACTTCCGCCGGTCCGTCCAATAGGTATTCGAGCGCGTTGCAGCCTGCGGACGTGATGACGACCACACGGTCGCTGGCCGAGAGACGCAGTGCTTCGCGGTCCAGACGCGGATCTTCCCAGCAGGTGTTGTAGACCAGGTTTCCGCCATGCACGGCTCGAAACCACCGCGTCTGCATCCAGTCCAGTGGTCGCATCAATTGACTCCACTCATCGAGGCGAGTGATTCGAGTTCCATCGGGTCGGATTGCGAATCCGGTGTGTTGTCGGCTTCGGACGGTGACTCGATGCTCCAGGGGTGGTAGATCAGTTCAACGCTGCCGTCGGTGTATTCGACAAGTGCCGTGCAGCTTTCGACCCAATCGCCCGTGTTCCAGTAGTCAATGCCATTCCGCTCGCTCATCCTGGGCGTGTGGATGTGACCGCAGATCACGGCATTGCACCCATGCGACGCCGCATGTCGGGTAATCACATCTTCGAAGTTGCTGATGAAGCTGGTCGCCCGTTTGACCTGCCGCTTGATGTAGGCACTCAGAGACCAGTACCCCATTCCCAGCATCTGCCGGGCCCAGTTGAAAAGTCGATTGAGCGCGAGCAGGGCGTCGTAGCCGAAATCCCCCAGCATCGAGAGCCACCGATGGTGCCGGACGACCGTGTCAAACTGGTCGCCATGCATCACCAGGGCCATCCGTCCATCCGCGAGCCGATGAACGAACTCATCTGCGATCTCAATACTGCCGAAGCTGTCGAAGAAGTTTCGCAGGAACTCGTCATGGTTGCCGGGGCAGTAACGCACGATCGTGCCGTGCTTCATCATGCCGATCAGTCGTCGTACCAGGAACGAATACTCGTCGTTCCAGTACCAGCCTCGCTTCACCTTCCAGCCGTCGATAATGTCGCCGACGAGATAGAGGAACTCCGGCTTCTGATGCTTGAGAAACGAAAGCAGCGCTGCGGATTTCGTATGCCGGCAACCCAGATGAAGGTCGCTCAGAAAAATGGATCGCACTCGACGTCCGTCGGTCGACTCGCTGCGAGCTTCTTCGACCCAGTAGGCAGAACTGAGTCCGGTGATTCCATCGGCCATGCCCGAGATCCCACTCGTCGAAGATTCCATTCACCTTCGTTTGCGGGAGAGTATGGAGCTTCGCGATGAAGCGTTGATGGGCGCGGGATGAAAGTTTGAGGAACTCCCGGCCAGACGACGAGCCGCATTCACAGCAAACGAGCTGACGCTCGTTCTGGAAGGCTCATTGGCGGCTGCACGTGCAGTCATGCATAGCGCACGGCGAATCATGGTGCCTTCGGCCAGCGGAATCGGAAGTCAACGACGGCGAATTCCGGCTCTCGCTCCGAGGGCAAGCCTTACCTCGGAAAGAGCATCGCCACGGCAAGTCGGAACTGCCAGTCGGGACCACCGCTGGGGGACGCCAGATACGGTGCGAAGCGGCAAGAGACGTTCAACGGCTGTCCGAACAGCGGAAAGACGCGGCCAGCGCCGGGGCCAGCGACAATCGACCAGCGGTTCTTGTCATCCTGCTGCCAGTCGGCATTGGCCTCACCGATCAGGCTCAGAAAATAGCCCTTGGGCAGGTTGTAATTGAAGAACGGTTGAAACAGGAAAGGCTGACTGGCCCCTCGAGTGGTAAACATCTGGTTGACGAGGGCTCCCGCGACGATCGGCTTCGCCGAAATCAACCCCACGGCACAGACACCGGTTCCCCAGTCGTCGCTTCCCAGCGTCGGTTCAGACGCCGTTGGGAAGATGATGGAGGGACCGACACCCCAGGTGAATTCGGAGTCGTTCCGCGGACTGAAAAAGAACTGTCCGACTATGTTTCCGATGCCATCGGCCCGCTCATCAATGCCGATTGGGACGTTCTCGAAGGGAATAATCGCACGAGAAATGAGGTTCCAGTCCTCATTGAGCTTCAGCGGAACGACCGGTTGCAGATTGCCGATGTAGCGCGTTCTATCTTCAGAACCGATTCCGAAATCGAAGTTGTTCTGAATCGGAACGGACGCCAGATCAGAGACGGGATTCTGCGACTTGGACGCCAGGTCGCCTCCCCCTCCCTCGTCCTGTCCACGAAGGGTGAGGGCCAGATCGAGTGGAGGCCCCGAGGGGAGCCCCCCTGCCAGCCAGTCCGATTCAGACGATCCGTTCAACGCCATTTCGGCTGTTGGCTCGTCAGCGGCCAGGTGAGTGACCGCGCAGAACAGGAGGCTGTGCAGCAGAACCAATCGAAGCAGGCGTCGTCCGGACATGGAATCAGTCCCTGGCTGCAACACCGCACATGAAAGCCCTGAGTGGATCACTCCCTCATCAAGATCGGGTTCTGACGGCTCTGTCATTCGAATCAGACGTGCCGGTCGGCCGCTTTGAGCAAAGTCTGAGGATTGGAGGCGGTACAGATTGCCAGGTCCCCGTCTCCAGCCGTCGCCCGCCAGTTTCTCTAACCGCTTCGACCACCACTTCAATCGGTAGAAGCACCCCCGCAAGGAATTCCGCCGATGTTCTTGGAAGCTGATTCTTCGACCACAGTTCTCCGCGGAAGGAACCGCAATGCGGAAAGCTCGCAAGGCGTTCGCTGTTCTGTGCTGCGCTGTCGGCCTGGCCGCGACGCCCGCTGCGCTCCACGCCGAGGACTGGATCGCCTTTGTCACTCCCTGCCAGGACCTGAGTGCGTCCGATGGCGAATCACTCTGGGAACGCCCCCGACTGGCGGGCGATCTGTTCGGCCTGCGCAGCGGGCTCGAAGAAAAAGGGATCGGGCTGCACTTCTACGCCACGCAGTTCTATCAGGGCCTGGCCGCAGGGGGGAACGAGAGCGACTGGGAGTACGGCGGAAAGCTTGATTCGCTGATCGATATCGACGGGCAAAAACTGGGACTGTGGGAAGGCCTGTTCGTCAACCTGCATAGCGAGACGCGACTGGGCCAGTCGGTAAATAACCTCGATGGCCTGCTCACCCCCAGCAACATCGCGATGTCGTTTCCCGAGGCCGAGGGGAACGTAACGGCGCTCACCGGCGTCAAGATCACGCAGGCGCTGTCCCCTAATTTCGCCGTCTATGCCGGCAAGATCAACACGCTCGACGAATACCCGCTGCGGTACAGTCCGGCCCTGGGCCTGGAGCGGCCCGGCATTGGCGGGTTCATGAACACCTCGCTGGTGTTCAACCCGATCATGGCCCGCACGATCCCGTATTCGGCCTTGGGGGTGGGAGCGGCCGTGCTGTCCGAAGGCGAGCCGGTGTTTACGCTGACGGCCTTCGATCCCCAGGAACGCGCGACGATCGGGCTCCAGGACCCCTACGAACGCGGCGTGGTGATCATGCCCGACTTTGTTCTGCGTCTGAAGCCGTTCGACCTGCCGGGCGTCTACAACTTCGGCGGCGGATACAGCACGGCCGAGTATCGATCCGTCGATCCGGCCTCCTATCTCTTCCTGCCGGATATCGGTCTTGTCGGGGGAACGGAAGACGGCTCATGGGCCGCGTACGCCAACTTCTACCAGGCATTGTGGGCCGATTCGAAGGACGACACGAAGAGTTGGGGCGTCTTTGGTCAGTTCGGAATCTCGGACGGTAATCCCAACCCCATTCGGTTCGTCGCGAATATGGGCCTGTCGGGCCGCAGCATGGTTCCACACCGGCCCCTGGATACGTTCGGTCTCGGCTTCTTCTACCTGGGTCTGAGCGAAAACTTCAAAGACCTCGCGGAGCCGATCCTGCCGCAGCAGGATGAGTATGGTACGGAACTGTTCTACAACTACGCGGTCACCCCGTGGTGCCGAGTGACGGCCGATCTGCAGGTCGCCCGCCCCAGCACGCAGGGGCTGGACACGCCAGTGATCCCCGGAGTCCGAATGTCCATGATCTTCTGAGCAGTTTGCCTGACCGGAACTGCCAGCCAGTATGTCGGCCGCACAATCCGGATCACCGAGACATTCCTCAATGGCGGACAGGACCGACGCCGAAGTGATAAGCTGGATGAATCGGGCTTGGAATGGCTGATCACACCTGAATGCAATGACGGCGAATCTCTGGGCATCGCGAGGGCGGCGACGATGGACATTCGCATTCTTACCGCCGCCGTCCTCGCCTTCATTGCACTCGATCTCGCGGCGCAGGCGGCAAGTCCGAATCTGCGACCAGACACTGTCTTCGCCGATTCGCCAGATGCAACGCCCATCGTGACCTGCAGCCTGGAAGAGAGCTGGTCATTCTTCGGCTTGAACAGGCAACAAACTGAACCGACGCCTGGCACACAGAAAATCGAAGCCGAACCGCACGATGCCCTCGTCGACCGCTTTCTGCCTCGTTCGCCGCTTCCGCTGCCCATGTTTCAATCGCTGACGGAGGGGCTGGACGTCACGATGCCCCTCCCCGTCGGAGCGAGCTTCCTGTGGACCGAGATCGACCGGCATGTCGCGGTCTCGGACGTGCGTCTGGCCCTTGGCGGCGGCACGCCGACCTCCGTCGAACGCGTCAACGTTCCAACAACAACGTTTCACTCAACACCGAAGCTGGCCCGCATTGATGCATGGGTTCTGCCGTTCATGAACGTGTACGGCATCGTCGGACATACCGAGACACAGGGCGACGTGCGGGTCACAATCAACCGGTTTCCCCTGCCCGGGTCACCCCCGATTGAACTGATCGTTCCAGCCGACCTTCAGGGAACGACGGCCGGCTTTGGCGCCACCACGGGCATCGGCACGAAGAAATGGTTCGCGATGGTCGACGTCAACAACACCTGGACGAGTTTCGACAAGCTCGACTCGGCGTTGACGGCGCTGGTCGTCGCCCCGCGAGTCGGACTGGTCATCGATCAGTCGTTCTTCAAAGGCGAAGTCCACGTCGGCGCCATGTGGCAGGACACCGATCAGACCGTCGAGCTGACGATCGACCATCCGCTGCTGGGAAACGGTCTGCATGTCGAAGTGGATCAGTACGAACCGAACCCGTGGAACTTCCTGGTCGGCGGAATGTGGGCGATCGACGAACGACTGCAGCTGACCGTGGAAGGCGGCATGGGCGGGCGAAGCTATATCGTGTCGGGCATCACCGTTCGATTCTGAACGCGCCGACTTCGGAGGACGAAAACAACCAGAGGGCGGAGCAACGTGGTTGCTCCGCCCTCGATCGGTTCTCATAAACCCTTGCGAGAGTTTCTACTTACCAGCGCCCGTTGTGGAGAGGGCGTCGAGGGCGTCACCCGCGGTAAAGCTCGCCGGCTTCTGCCGGGGCGGGAACTCCTTGAACGTCGCGATCATGTTGGCCACGGCGTCCTGAGCCGGAACCATCACGTAGGCCCGGTGGTAGAACCAATCCTCATAACCGACGCCGTCATCCCCCTTCTCATAGGGATCGACCTTGAGATCGAAGAGAACCGGCAGACGCGTCTTGACGAACGGGTTCTTCCAGACGTCGAGCCCTTTCGCTTCCTGGATCATGAAGTGCACTTTGAACCGCTCGTTACGGAGCGCGAGCAGGTCGCCGTCGTCGCTGAAGTAGAAGAACGCCTTGCGGGCACTCTTGTCGGATTTGCCCGAGAGGTAGTCCATCTGATCGAAGCCGTCGAGGTGCACCTTGAACGACTTCTCACCCGCCTTCGTCCCTTTGACGAGCTGATCCTTCACATCCGGATTGCCGGCCGCGGCGAGCAGCGTCGGGAACCAGTCTTCCGAGGAGACGAGTTCCTTGTACACCGTGCCCGGTTTCACCACGCCCGGCCAGCGGATCATTGCTGGCACGCGCCAGCCGCCGTCCCAGTTCGTGTTCTTCTCACTCCGAAATGGCGTAAAGCCGCCATCGGGGAACATGCAGGTCATCGGGCCGTTGTCCGTCGTGTAGATCACGATCGTGTTTTCCTTGACGCCCAGCTTGTCCACGTAATCGAGCAGCTTGCCGATAATGGCGTCGTGCTCGACCATCCCGTCGGCGTAGAACCCGAGCCCCGTCTTGCCAAGGTTCTCCGGCCTGACGTGGGTGTAGTTATGCATCCGCGTGGTGTTGAACCAGCAGAAGAACGGCTTCTTCGCCTTGACCTGGCGGTCGAGAAAATCCGAAGCCTTGGCCAGCACTTCCTCGTCGACCGTCTCCATCCGCTTCTTGGTCAGCGGGCCCGTGTCGGTAATCTTGCCGTCCGAGGTTGATTGAATCACGCCGCGCGGGCCGTACTTCTTCTTGAACTCCGGATCCTTCGGGTAGTCAGAATTCTCCGGCTCCTCTTCCGCGTTGAGGTGATAGAGGTTGCCGAAGAACTCGTCGAAACCATGCGCCGTCGGGAGGAACTCATCTCGATCGCCGAGGTGGTTCTTGCCGAACTGCCCGGTCGCATAGCCAAGCGGCTTGAGCATCTCGGCAATGGTCGGATCTTCCTTCTGCAGACCCAGTTTCGCCCCGGGCAGGCCGACCTTGGACAGCCCCGTGCGGAACGGCATCTGACCGGTGATGAATGCCGATCGGCCGGCCGTGCAGCTCTGCTGGGCGTAGTACGTCACCAGCTTGCCGCCTTCTTTGGCGAGTCGGTCGATGTTGGGCGTGTCGTAGCCCATCACTCCGTTGTTGAACGCGCTGAGATTTCCGTAGCCCACGTCGTCACCGAAGATGACGAGGATATTGGGCTTCTTGCCGGCCTCCTGCGCCGACAACGTCGGCATGGCTGCCGTGAATGACAGCATGGCGGCCGCAAACAGGGCCAGGTGCTTTCGCATGATCTCGATCTCCTTTCCGGGAGTGGTTGAAGCGGGTTGATCTGACGAGGAGCAGGTCGATGACATCAGGGGCGCGTGAATGTCGACAAGAGTGAAAGAAACCCCAGCATCCCGCGTGGGAATGAAGGGGCGGTCTGACTCTGATGAACTTTCGACGAACGTCGGGGGGTGGATTGTTGCGTTCCAGTGTGAGTGACGTTGATAATCTCGAAGCAGTCATCGAATCGGCTATGCAGATTCGGCCAAATATCGTTCCTGCGGGCCGCGGAGGGGTGCGATGCAGCGAGTCTTCGCCGACTTCGAAGCCTTCGAAGAGGCGGTCCAGCATGCCGAGATCCGGATGACGCTGCTCAGACGTCCCCGGCCCCGCTGGGTCGTGGGCGGGCTGAACGTCGGGTCGATGCATCTCCAATGGGGCGCCACCGGCGGACGCATGGTGACTGAGGGGGCGGTCGTCCCTGGCGGCTATGCGATCTACATGCCGCTCAACCGTTTCGCGACAAATAAGGTCAACGGTCAGCAGCTCGATGCTGGATCGCTGATGATCGCCGGATCCGGATCGGAATTCTGTATTGCCGGCGACGATGCCTATGACTGGTGCTCGGTTTTCATCCCGGGCCGTTTCGCCGCCGGCGAAGACACATCGAACTCCGAGCCGCTTCGTCGCGGGTGTCGCGTCGTCCATGTCGGTCGCGATCCATTGCGCCGCATCCGCCGAATGGTGCGATCGCTGATGAGGCTCGACGCCATGCTGATCGGCAGCATCCGCCAGGCGGCCTGCCGCGTTGCCCAGGACGCGTTCCGGAATCTCGCACGGAACGCGATCCGCGCCGCCGGGCAGTCTCCCGGTCTCGTTCGCGGACGACCATTGGCGGACCGCCAGGACGTTCTGGAACACGCCAGAGAACACGGCTGCGAATGTTCGTTCGCCGTCCCGGAGATGGCGGCCTCGGCACACGTCTCAGAACGAACCCTCCGCCGTGCGTTTCAGGATTGGTTCGGAATCAGTCCCGCGCGATACTCACGGCTGAGGAAATTCCACCACGCCCGTGAAGCACTGCGGGTGGCCGATCCCTCAGAGTCCAGCGTGACGGAAGTCCTCGCGGAGTGCGGCATCTTCGAGTTCGGACGCTTTGCCGGTGAGTACCGCAGGTTATTCGGAGAGCTTCCGTCCCAGACTCATCTCCGTCTCTACGACTGAAACATTGTTGCCAGAGCCTTTCCTTCCCGGCCGTCGTTACACGCTTGCGGCTTCCTGAATCACGCGATGGACGTGTTTCAGGGTGACCGCCAGCACCACCAGAGCGCAACCGGTCGTCAGAAGGTCGACTCCGACAAACACGCCCACTGCCCAGAGCCCGGAGAGGGGCCATTGGCTCCAGATCATCCAGCCCAGAGCCATGGCGATGAGGCCGCTGATCAGCATGGCGATCCAGCCGGCGGCCGGCCTGTAGGAGAACGACATGATGATTTTCCAGAGGCCTTCGACGCCAAGAAACAGCGCCAACATGAGCGTCAGGGTTTCGAGCCCGAGGATCGGGTGAGCGAGAACCGCCAGTCCGGCCAGCAGGATCAAGGTTCCCAGAACCAAAGGGGCCGTCTTGTGAGTCCAGCCCTCGCTACGCACGCCCTGAAAAATCTGAGCGCCGCCCGCAACGGAAAGAATCGCCCCGATCACGATCACCACGGCCTTCCCGGCGACGGCCGGACTGACCATTGAAAAGCCCCCCGCAATCATCAGCACAATTCCGGAAAGCATCAGCCGGGTTGTCCCGGGCGTTCGTGAATCGTTCATAGATTTTCCTGTGATGTAACATCCATGGTGAGCATTCACTGCAGCGCAGCAACTCTGAAGATGCGAGGAACGTCACGTCCGCTCAACTGTGACGCTCATGATTGTTCCCTGAATCGCAGAGGGCGCGACATGTGCCTCCGAGAAGTTTGCTCCGAGATCGAGGATTCTCCTTGGCGGCGGGTCAGACCAGCATGTAAGCCATGCTCACTCCAGCCATTGGCGTCTGCTCGACGGTACTCACCGCCTTGGACACTGGACCACCAGTGGCATCCTGAACCGATGGCGCAACGATGATCGCCTTCGATCGAGGGGGAATCAGAGGCCGAAGCGACGTCGTATCGGGGATCGCGATTCAATACTGAACTCGCAGCATTCCTGATGAGTGATGGAGTATCGCACGTAAGAAAAGCGAGTCGCCATCTGCACTGTACCATCGTCTCTCAATGATTTGCGATGACAACGACGGCTGCCCTGCGTCCTGTCGCCACCGGACACAGGGCAGCCGTGAGAGAATCTGAGGACGACGACCCGACTCTCGGCACATCGCGTTGATGTTTTGACACCGTTGCTGGATGCTAACTGGTGACTGCCCTCCGAACAGGACCAGTTGGAGCCTATGCGATTCAGTCATGTCGTCCGAAACGAACGTTTCGACTTCCCCAATCTTCGGGATCTCCTGGCCAAGGCCAACGAGGAGAAATCGGGCGATCGTCTCGCCGGCGTGGCGGCAACATCGGAACGGCAGCGGGTCGCGGCGAAACTAGCCCTTGCAGACGTGCCGCTGAAAACCTTCGTCGACGATCCGGTCATCGATCCCGGCGTCGACGACGTTTCGCAACTCATTCTCGACACGCACGATCGCGCCGCGTTTTCCCCGTTCTCCTCACTCACCGTCGGCGAGTTCCGCGACTGGCTCGTCGCCGCCGACATCGATCAGCCTGTCGACTGGCCCGTGGTCCAGAAGGCCATCACGCCAGAAATGGCCGCAGCGGCCGCGCGGCTCATGAGCAACAAAGACCTGGTCACCGTTGCGAGCCGAATCCGTAACGTCACCCGCTGCCGTAACACGCTCGGCGAGCGTGGCGTTCTGGGCATTCGCCTTCAGCCCAATCACCCCGCCGATGACATCGGCGGCATCATCCTGACCACGGTGGAGGGACTGCTCTACGGCTGCGGTGACGCCGTCATCGGAATCAACCCCGTCACCGATTCCGTCGATTCCGTTTCCAGCATCCTCAGTAGCATCGATCGGTTGATCGCGAAGCTGGGAATCCCGACGCAGGCCTGCTGTCTCGCTCACGTCACGACGCAGATGCGATGCATGGAGCGCGGCGTCCCGGTGGACCTCGTCTTCCAATCCGTCGCCGGGACCCAGGAGGCCAATGCCTCGTTCGGCGTCACGCTGTCGCAGCTTCGCGAAGCCCGGGAGATGGCGATCGAGCAGCATCGGCGGCGCGACGTTCCCTGGATTGGCGAGCAGGTCATGTACTTTGAAACCGGCCAGGGGAGCGCCCTCTCCGCCGAGGCCCATCACGGCGTCGATCAGCTGACGCTGGAGGCCCGCGCCTACGCCGTCGCCCGCGCCTTCGATCCCTTCCTGGTGAACACCGTCGTGGGATTCATCGGCCCCGAGTATCTCTACGACGAGCGGCAGATCATCCGCGCGGGGCTCGAAGACCACTTCATGGGCAAGCTCCTGGGCCTGCCGATGGGCTGTGACGTCTGTTACACGAACCACGCCGAGGCCGACCAGAACTCCGCCGATAACCTGCTGGTGCTCCTTTCCGCCGCCGGGTGCAACTATTTCATGGGCGTCCCCTGCGGCGACGACGTAATGCTCAGCTATCAATCGACAAGCTTCCACGACGCTGCTGCGATGCGCCAGCTCTTCGGGCTTCGTCCGGCGCCGGAGTTCGCGGCATGGCTCACCAGGAATTCGCTGACGCTCGGCGACCACCCCACGGGTGATGACTCCGCAGCCGGCCGCAAACTGCTGGCCAGCGCCATGTCTCTCGTCGATCCATGAAAGGCTCCTGTGACTGACCCCGCTCCCGATGACGTCGCCAACGTTCGGGCTCATGACGCCAAGATGCTCGGGCGCCTGGGCTACAAGCAGGAACTCGCCCGGCGGATGTCGGGTTTCTCCAACCTCGCGATTTCACTCTCGATCATCTGCGTTCTCGCCGGCGGACTGACCTCATTCCACCTCGGTTACTGCAGCGTCGGGGGAGCGGCCATTGGGATTGGATGGCCCGTCGCCTGCATGATGTCGCTCGCGGTCGCCGCAGCCATGGCTCAACTGGCCTCGGCCTTTCCCACCGCCGGCGGTCTCTATCATTGGGCCGCCATTCTCGGCGGCCGAGGCTGGGGCTGGGTGACGGCCTGGTTCAACATCGTCGGCCTCGTCACCGTGCTGGCGGCGATCAACGTCGGCGCCTTCGAGTTTCTGACGAGGGCCTTCCTGCCGGACGTCGAGCCCGGCCTTTCCCTGCAACTTTCCATCGTCGGAGTCATCACGGTTTCCCAGGCGATCCTCAACCACCTCGGGATCCGGCTGACAACGCGCCTGACCGATTTCAGCGGCTACTGGATCCTCACCGTGTCACTGGTTCTCACGGTGGTTCTGCTTGCCGTCACACGGTCCTTCGACCTGAGTCGCCTCATCACCTTTTCCAACTTCAGCGGACAGCCGGCAGATTCTCCAGTCTGGCCCGGCACCGAATCGATCGCCTGGCTCTTCGCCCTCGGCCTGCTCCTTCCGGCCTATACGATCACGGGTTTCGACGCCTCGGCCCACGTCGCCGAAGAGACGCTGAACGCCGATCACACCGTCCCCGTCGGAATCCTGCGTTCCGTCCTCGTCTCGGGCATCGCGGGCTGGATCATGCTCTCGGCCATCGTTCTCGCGATTCCCGATCCCGCCGAAGCGGCCGCGCAAGGCAGCACGGTGTTCTTCGGAACGCTGCGTGCCATCGTTCCTCCAGTCGTCGTCCACTTTCTCTGCGGCGCCATCGTCGTCGCGCAGTATTTGTGCGGCCTCGCGACAGTGACATCCGCCTCGCGCATGGCCTTCGCCTTTGCCCGCGACGGCGGTCTCCCCTTCTCGAACTCACTGCGGACGGTTCATCCCGATCTGAAAACGCCCGTTGCCGCGATCTGGACAGTCTCCGCCGCGTCGTTTCTCTTTACCGTCTATTCGCCCGTGTACTCCACGATCACCGCCGTCTGCACGATCTCGCTGTACATCTCGTATGTCCTCCCGATCGCGATCGGCTTCATCGTCTACCGCAAGTCGTGGAAGCAGATGGGCCCGTGGGACCTCGGCCGCTGGTTCCGACCACTGGCGCTGGTGAGCGTCCTGTACTGCACCATGTTGATTGTCATCGGCATGCAACCGCCGAACGACAAGTCGTTCATCGTCCTGTCGGGCCTCTGCGTGCTTCTCCTGATCGGGTGGTTTCTCGCTGCGCGTCGACATTTTGTTGGACCGCCCCGCATCATGCAGGAGCTGCGACACGCTCGAATGGGTGCGTCATCCCTTCCGTCTCAAGTCCCGGAGGAGGCGACGACATGAACGACTCCCTCCTTGGACCATCAGGCCACCTCGCACCGCTCCTCAACAGAATCCGCGATCAGACGCCCGCCCGCCTGTTCCACGGACGCAGCGGACTCAGTTACCGCACATCAACCCAGTTGGAACTCCGGGCCGACCACGCCGCGGCCCGCGACGCCGTTCACACGGAACTCGTGCTCGAGCGGGATTTCCCGGAGGGCTTCTTTGCGAGCCGTCCGGTCGTTGAGGTGACGAGTCAGGCCGAATCGAGGCCACAGTTCCTTGCCCGCCCCGATCTCGGGCGACGCCTCGGTCCGGCCGCTCGAGAGGCTCTCGCGCAGGCCTGCCCGCGGCAGCCCGATGTCCAGTTGGTCATCGGCGACGGGCTCTCTTCCGCAGCTGTCATCCGACAGGTTCCGGAACTCCTTCCACGTCTGGACGCCCTCATCGCCGCCCGCGGATGGCGAAGCGGGCGACTCATTCTCGTCCATCGCTGCCGCGTGGGCGTCATGAATGAAATTGGAGAATGGATTGCGCCCGGCGTCGTCGTCCTTCTGATCGGAGAACGTCCTGGCCTGGCGACCGCGGAAAGCCTCTCGGCCTATCTCGCATACCGACCGCGCGAAGGGGACAACGATTCCCGGCGGAATCTCATTTCGAACATCCATGCTCGCGGCACGGGCCCGGAGACGGCGGCCAACCGCATTGCAAACCTGATTGACCAGATGCTGCTGCATCGGATCAGCGGATGTGATTTGAAGGAAGAAAGCAGTCAGAGGCTGATGGACGGGCAATTCCCCAGTATCGGGGATACGTTAGGCCGCCCGGACGTTCAACCTGCCCTCCGCGCTGGCGAAAACGTCCCGGCTCGATGTCAGGATCTCGCTGCGGCACGCGACGCAACCAATTTCCCAAAGGAAGGTTAAGGCCCAATGCCCCTTCAGGCATGCGAAGATTCTTCCCGATGCGCAACCCCTCCCGTCAGGGTGGAGAGTTCGTTCTTTGGCAACGCACACAGAGGGGGATCAGCCCCGCGAGAGAGAGTGAAAAAGCACACCAAAGTTCGTCACACATGTCACAGGTCCAGAACTCCAATGTTTCAGACGGTTCTTCGCTGTCACAGGTCGTCACAGGTCTCCCCTGGGGAGCCGGCCTCCGCGACAGCGAATGTCCACGCGCCCGAGGAGTCTTGAGGACTGCGTGGAGGGTGGTCGCGCGGGCGAGCGGCGAGGATGCAAGTCTTCCTGAACGTCCGATCGCTCAGCAACCGAAGTCTGCATAACTCGTCGCGTGGAACGGGGCCTTGTAACCTGGCAGCCGCTCAGGGATTCGACTGGCGATAAAATAGTCGTCATTCCAGGCGTCGCAGACGACCATCGAAGCTCCGAGCGTCTTGAGCATCGCATCATCCATCTGAAAGATGCGGCCCTGGTGGCCAATCATGACGAAGGCATGGTCCGCATTGTTCAGCTTGAACCATCGGATGGGCCTCGCGCCCATTTGCTTGAGTTCGACGAATGCGGTGGCGGAGAATTCTTCACAGTTGCCGCCACGCACCGTCTTCGCGAATTCGGCAATCTCCTCGGGTTTTTCGGACTTCGATCGGTCCCCAAAGGCAACGATCGGCGATCCCTTGAAGAAGTCGCTCGCGCGGTTTGGGGCGCCTCTGTCCAGCGCGACCCGTGTTTTGAAGACGGCCAGTTTCGCCCAGGCCAGGTATTGTTCGATCAGCTTGCCGGGCGTCAGTCCCGGCATCGAGGTCGACCCGCTGAAGTAGGCTGCGATGTTGTTGCGCTGATCCTCGGGGAGTTGGGCCAGGATTTCCGCATTCCGTGCGGCAAACTGGTCGTAGGTGGTCTGGTGTCCGTTCTTCGCCATCACGGCGGACATCGCCACTTCCATCCTTTTGACGAAAATGCCCGCACTGTCGAGCTGCATGCGGTACTGGCCGACATTCGGAAGAAATTCTTCTCCTTGAGGAGTGCGTCCAGGGTCTCCAGGATGTCGACCATTGAGGCCCCGTTCAGTCGCCGGAACAGGCCTCTGATATCTCCCGGCACGTAAACGAATGCCTGTCGATCAACCATGGGTCGTCTCCAGTTCGCCAAACCGCGGGCCGCGCCTGCCGTTTGAAAGTAGACATGCCGATGCACGGTGTCGAGCGACGATGTCGGGGGACGGCTGGCGACTGGATGGTCCAATCTCGTGATCGTGAAGTCAGGAGACCTGGACCACTACGACTTCCACCTCAAGAAGGACTCGGTCACAGTCGGATACGGTGATGTCGTCACTGAAGGGATGGAACTCGGCCGCGTCGGGAATACCGGGGCGTCATCGGCGCCCCACCTCCACTTCGGCGTTCATGCGATCGATCCCGCCGGTGTGCTGCGTCCTGTCGCGATCTCGATTCGGGACGACCTTCAGGTTCCAATGAACGACCACGCCATCGAAGTGACCTGAGACGGGAACACGGGCCGGAGTGGCCCGATCTACATCATCCCACGGCCTTTGAGTTCGGCGACGACTGACTGGACGATGCGGGAGATCTCGTCCGGCTGCACCTTGCCGGCCTGGGGAGGCGTCGACCACACGTCGACTGGCGTGCACCCCTTGACCGGCTGATCGGCGAATCCGTGGGCCGCGAGCAGGCACTGAAGAGTATTACTCAGGGCCGAGAGATCGGCATGCTGCTTCTCTGACAGGGGCTGACGGCCCTGCCCCATCTGGAAGCCGCGGAGCGTGACGGCGGCACGGAAGCCGTCAGGGAATTCCGCTTGGTAGAGCATCGTGTCGAAGAGGGTCACCAGGTCGTACTGCAGGTCGCGGGCGTCGTCGAGTTGTCGCGCCAGGGTCAGCTCATAGAGCTTGCGGGTCAACTCGGGGACGACGCCGCTGGAGGCATTGGTTCCACCGTCGCAGCCAACCAGGAGCAGCGGCATGAGCGCTGCGTCCCAGCCGGTGAGGAAGCTGAACTCAGGGCGATTCGGGCGAACCGCCTTGATCATGCGGATCATGTGCGGGATGTCGCCAGAGGAATCCTTGATGGCGATGATCCGCTCGCATTCCTCGGCGAGGCGCTGAACGGTCGGGACGTCGATCGGGCTCGCAAAGAGCGGGATGTTGTAGAGCGTGACGTCGATCGGGGTGTTGCGGCCGATTTCCTTGAAATAGGCGTACACCGAGCCCGGGCTGAGCTTGTAGTAGAAGGGGGCGACGATGGCGACGGCCCGCACGCCGAGGTCGGCATAGTACTCGCAGGCGGCGAGGGTTTCCCTGACGTTGGCTTCCGCGGCTCCGGCGAGGATGGGAACGCGGCCGCGGGTCTGGTCGGCGACGATCGCGCCGATCCGGCGACGTTCCTCGGGCGTGAAGCGGGTGAATTCCCCGGTGGAGCCATTGGGATAGAGTCCGTGGACGCCGCGGTCGATCAGCCAGTCGACGTAGCGACGGAGTTCGCCTTCGTTGATCCCGCCGTCAGCCTGATACGGAACGAGGTTGGGAGTAAAAATTCCCTGAAGTCGACTTCCGGACATGATTAGGCGGTTTGGCGAAAGTGCGGGACGAGTGAGGACTGAGTTTTACCGACTCGGATTTCTCGGGAGAACGGCAGCTGGGCGGGATCAGCCGCAGTTTCATTGCGACACAACTTACGGTTCGTCCGGGTCGTTCCAAAACTCCAGTGGGAATCGAGAGAGTCTGATGGTGACTGTTCGCAGGGGAGAGACGGGGCGCGGGTGGCTCCTGGAAACGGACCTGTGGGTCCCGCAGCAACGCGAGACGGTGTTTTCGCTGTTCGCGGATGCGTTTCAGCTGGAGGCCATCACTCCGCCGTGGTTGAATTTCGAGGTGATCACGCCACGGCCGATCGCGATCGCGGCGGGGACCCGGATTGACTACCGCCTGAGGCTGCATGGCATTCCGATTCGCTGGCAGTCGGAAATCACTGTGTGGGAGCCGCCGTTTCGATTCGTGGATGAACAGCGTCGTGGGCCGTACCGCTGGTGGCGGCATGAGCACGTTTTCGAAGAACTGGACGGTGGAACCGTGTGCCACGACCGGGTGGAATACGGCGTGCCGGGGGGCTGGCTCGCGAACCGACTGTTCGTGGAACGGGACGTGAAGCGAATCTTCGAGTACCGGCGGGAGGTGATTCCGCGGGTGCTCGAACAGTCGGTCTCAACGCGCGGAGGACGCGACGTCAGCGGGCGAGCCTGATGTCGGGGCGGGGCCGGAGGCGAAGCTTTTCTGCGTCACGCTCCTGAAGCAGACTGGCGACTTCAGTAATGGGCCGGCCGTCGGGAAGCTGAAAAGAGGGCAGCACTTCGCTGAGGGGGATCGCGAGAAAAACCCGTTCGGCGATGTCAGGATCGGGCAGGGCCTTCCCGGCGACCGATTGCGGCGGTCCCGGGACCACCGCGAGATCGAGATCGATCGTGCGGGCCGCGTTCTTGTTCCGCGGATCGCGGACGCGGCCCAGGCGCGCCTCGATCTCGTTCAGGTGCCGCAGGAATTCGATGGGATTCGAAGCTGTCTCGAGCAATACAGCAGCATTGCAGAAGTCGGCCTGGGTCGTGTCTCCGACGGCGGCGGTCTGCCAGACGGATGAAACGGCCAGAATCCGGCCCATTCCTGAGAGTTCCCCGACCGCGGCGGGGAGATTGCGCTCGGGGGCGATGTTCGAACCGAGCATCACCACGACGATCCCGGTCGACAGCCCGGCGGGATCAGGACCGGGGCTGGAAGTCATTTCGATTTCGCTCGATGCAGACTCCGACGGTTCGGGAGAACCGCAGCGCGCCTGGCTTTCGGAGATGAACTCTCACGCGCTCGACACGGGGTTCACGAAGGCACAGCCGGGCGATCTCCTCGGCCAGCTTCTCGACAAGGTGGAAGCTCGACTGCTCGACGAACGCAATCACGGACTTGGTGATGGTGCGGTAGTTGACGGCGTCGTCGATGGAGTCGGTGCGGGCCGCTGGCCGGAGGTCGGTGTCGAGCCGCAGAGAGATGACGACATCCTGTCGGTTCTCGCGTTCCTCAGGATTGACGCCGATGATGGTGCGGACGAGCAGATCTTCGATTTCGATGAAGTCGGTCATGATGTGGCGTCGGCGAGGCTGCCGACCAACCGGCGACGGGTTCGCCGTTTCACAGTAAGAATACAGAAAGGCGCGTTCTCCGCGCCGGGAATCATCATGCCACGGAGGCGGTGCGAATCACAGTTCCTCGCCGCCCGTGACGTGAAGAACCTCGCCATTGATAAATTCCGACTTCAACAGGTAGGCGACCGCGTTCGCGACGTCGGAGCCTCGCCCGGTTCGCTGGAGGGGATTTCGTTCGGCCATCTCCTTGAGGGCGTCTTTCCCGGCCCCCGGCGGAGGGAGGATCGCTCCCGGGGCGACTGCGTTCACCTGGATTCGGGGGGCGAGTTCCTGGGCGAGCACTTTCGTAAGGGCGATCAGCCCGGCCTTGGAGACGGTGTAGGGCAAGTGTCCCGCGGGGGGCCTGAGGCCGCGCCAGTCGGCGATGTTCACGATACTGCCCTGGCGGCCTTCGGGGAGGCGTTCAGCGAATTCGCGGCAGAGAAACGCCGGGGCCTGGAGGTTAATCGCGAGGTGCCGGCGCCATCGATCTTCGGTGGTGCTGGCAAGCGTCGCCGCTTCAAAGATGGCGGCGTTGTTCACGAGAATCGAGACCGGCCCCAGCTCGCTGTTCGCACGCTCGAAGACGGCCTGGGCGGCCGCGACAGGTTCGGTGAAGCTCGCGGCGACGGCGACCGCGGCGACACCGTGACCGCGGAGTTCGCTGAGAACGCCCTGCACTTCGCCGGCATGGCTGTGGCAATGGACGCAGACATTCGCCCCCTCGAACGCGAGCTTGTGCGCGATGGCCAGTCCAAGCCGGACGGCGCCGCCGGTCACGATGGCGTTCTGTCCTCTAAGATCCATGAGCGGCCCTCTTCGTCGCGGACTCGATTCCAACGGAGCGATTCTAGACAGCGAGCGTGGAAACGATCAGCCGTGAAGGTGAACAGGGACTTAGAAACGGGATGGAAGCCAGGGCCGCAGCCTATGACACCGCGACGAGGCCTCGTTCGCCGTCGATGCGGTAGGGCCAGATGCTCTCTTCGCAGGCGCTGCCACGGTGCTTGGCGACATACAGGGCCCGGCCGGTGCGGCTGCCGTCGCGCGTCTTGCCCATGAGGATGATGGTGTTGGCATTGGCGAGGACGTCGCCCGTTTCAATCGGACGTTCGATCAGGTCATCCAGCATGACTTCGTGCGACGTGCAGAGCATCACGCAGGCCACGTCCTGGTGGTTGTAGGCGTGGGCGGCGACCTTTTCCGCCTGCTCGCGGAACTGGGCGCGGAAGAGGTCACGCGCCACCCAGTCGGACTCCTTGCGGAGCAGCTGGTGGTAGATGTACTCGAAAGTCTCGAACTGGAACGAATCGCTCGCGCGCTCGACCGGTTCGACGCCATCGATGATGCAGCGTCGCACTCCGTGGACGAAGTTGCCGTAGAAAAAGCGGATCGTCTGGTCGAGACGACGGTTCAGATCCGCCTGCCATTCGCGCTGCTGATCCTCATTGAGGTCCTGCAGGCTCACGCGTCGGCCGACGTTCTTGAAGAGGTGGCAGACATCGCGGCGGGCGCGGGCTTTGTTCCAGAGGAAGTCGGCCGGCGGGCCGCCGTCGTCATCGAAAGTCGTCAGCTTCCACTGACACAGACGCTCGGCATATTCCTCGTGGCTCTGGCTATCGCCGCGGGAGGTCATGTCGAAAAAGATGCCCCGCTCCCCCTCCTGGGCGCGGCCATGATTGAGAAACTGAACACCGAGCTGGGTCTTGCCGATCCCCGTGGCCCCGAGGATGACCGTGAGCGTGCCGGGAAGCAGGCCGCCTCCCAGACGGGAATCGAGTTCGGGGATGCCGGTTTGGATGCGTTTTGCAGCAGACATGGAGAGGACTGAGCGATGGAACGGAAACGAACAGGATGACGTTGAAGTCTGAAGATGAAGGTTTGGGACAACGGGTGGACACGCTGACCACCGGAGAAGATCGGAGAGATCATTTCGCCAACGAGGCGCTGACGATTTCTTCATCGTTGCGGAGATAGATGGATCGATTGGCGAAGGCCGGGTGGGACCACACGATCTTGCGCTGCTGGGCGCTGCCGGTTGGTTCGATCAGGTGCGCCCGGCTCAGCTCGTGGTAACCGTCACGGTCGAGCCTGGCGACGATCAGGTCCCCCTTTTCATTGGGAATGAAAAAGCGATCGTCGTGCTTCACGAGGAACGCGTTGGCCCAGCGATCGGATTTGCCGCCGGTTGCGTCGTAGGTCATCCAGAGGCGGTCGCCGTTGGCCGCGTCCAGACACCGGAGCTCGCCGTAGCTGTCGATCCCGAAGATCAGGCCGCCATCGAACCAGGGAGTGGGCATGATCGAGTGCAAGGCATCGGTGTTGCGCTCGCTGCGCCCCTTACGTTTCCAGATTTCCGAGACGGAACCGCCGTCCGCCGACAGCTGCAGCATCCGCGAACCGTTGTAGAAGGTCGTCAGAAAGATGCGGTTGCCGACGACTCGGGGCATCGGGACGGTGAGGCCGTTCTGAATCTCCCACTCGTAGAACCAGATCGACTTGCCGGTTTCCGGGTCGAGAGCATGCAGTCCTTCGGGATAGAACGCGAGCAGGATCTCACGTTCGCCGTGCTCGATGATCATGGGCGGACAGTAACCCGGCGCATGGTCGGTCAGGGAATCTCCCGCCCGCCAGAGTTCCTTGCCGGTCCCCTTGTCGAACGCAACGACGGCGGTTCCCTCCCCTCCGACGAGGCAGATCAGCTTGTCCCCATGAACGAGTGGATGAGCGGCGAAGCCCCACACGGGCGAACGCTTCCGTTCAAAGTCCTTGAGCAGTTGCTTCGACCAGACGATCTCTCCGGTCGCCACCCGGAAGCAGAACAGGTGGCCCTCTGAGCCCAGCGTGTAAACGCGGTCGCCGTCGACGGTCGGAGTGCAGCGGGGACCGGCGGGGTAGCTGACGGTGTAGGGACAGTCGTACTCGTGTTTCCAGATCTCGCGACCGTCCTTCTCATCAAGGCAGAGAACGCGCTCGGTCGCCGGAATGGCCCCGCGTTCGAACGGGTTCGAAGGATCGGACGCCCCTTGTTTCAACTGCCGATCCGTGACGAAGACACGCCCCTGCGCCACAGCGGGACCTGCATATCCTCCGCCGATCTTCACTCGCCAGCGAATCGGAGGGCCCCCTTCCGGAAACCTGTCGACAATCCCGGATTCACGCCAGACGGCGTCGCGTTTTGGCCCTGACCACTGGGGCCAGTCGTCGGCCAGCGCCGCGACGGGCACGAGGCCGGCAGTCATGGCCAGAAACAGAGCCAGCGAATTTGTGCGCATCAGGCCACCTGACCGGAGTTGTTGTGAAGGCGATGCAGGATTGCATCACACGCCGCGTCGTTCTGTCCATGCCGGCAAGGGGGCGCTGAGGGGAATCTACGCGACCCGCCGAGGATGGCCGGATCCCCCGAAGCCAGGCCGACTCTCTCAACGCCCCGGCACGTCATGAGTCCTCCGAAGTCTCGATGACCGCGACGATGTCCCCCGGGTTCACCACTTCGTCGACGCTGACGCGTTGCGCTCGCAGGATGCCGGACCAGGGTGAATTCACGACAAAGAGCACGCTGGTGGCGACCACCTCGAGGATCCGGTCGCCGGCGAGGATTTCAGAATCACGATCAACGAGCCACTGCACGACGCGAATGGGATGCGGGCCGGCGCCAAGTTCCGGGAGTAGGATTTCGCGGTCAGGAGACATGGTGGGAGTGTAGAAGGTGGTTGGACTCGATGTGGGCCTGGAAAGAGACTGAGAATGGTTGCCGATCGCCGATTTCCGGCGTGAGTGACTCCCCCGCAGTTCGCCAGGGCGAGTCACCTTTTCACAACAGGTCGTCTCTCGTCACCGCAGGGCATTTTGCGGCAACGACGCAAGCCAACGACGTACTGGCCCATCCTGAAAACGTGACCAGCCGTGCGCGCATCTCTCAGGCACGGGCGGGGATTGGGAACAGTGCGGAGGTGTTTGACACCGAGGGGGGCAAGGAGGGCGCGTTGTGTGGGTGGTACTGTACTCCTCGCCCTCTTTCTTCCCCCTGAAGTCTTGCGGAGGGATCGGGAGAGCGTGGGTGGTGCGGACAGGGATCCGGCCGGGCCGGGGTGTGTGACGACAGGTTGACGGTGGTTGTGTTCATGAGGTCCTCCATCATGACGGGGGCGGTGGCTCGGTACTCGGTGCTCGGAAGTGCATTGGCGGGTGGGGATTGGGGCGGGGCGAGTCACTTTTTCACAGTCGGTCGTCTCTCGTCACCGCAAGTCATTTTGCGGCAATGACGAAAGCCAACAACGAATTGGCCCATCTTGAAGAAGTGACCAGCCCAGCGCAGTCCGTTTGAAGACTGATCTCCGACCAGATCATCGGTTACAACTCCAGTTTCCGGTTCCCGCTTCCCTGTCCTGCGCCAATGTCCCTGTTCACGGCCGAACTGTTCGTCGAAACGGAGTCGAGCGGTTGCCGGATCGATACGTTCCTCGAACGTCATTTTCGGAATTACACCGCCTGGCGGCTGCAGCGCATCGTCCGGGGCGGTGGCGTGACGATCAATTTCGGACGCGCGGAAGAAACCGACCGCGTCTTCTACGGACAGCGGGTCCATGTCACGTTGCTCGAGCCGCCCGACAAGTTGCTCCGGTCGTCGCCCGAAGAACTTTCGATCGTCTACGAAGATGACTGGCTGCTCGTCGTCGACAAAGCGGCCGGAATGATCGCCCATCCCGCCGGGGAATATCCGACCGGCTCGCTCGCGAACGCCGTCCAGCACCGACTGGACCAGAAGGTGGGGCAAAAAGGGATCGCGCGTCCGGGGATCGTGCACCGGATCGACCGGCAGACGAGCGGCCTGATGGCCATCGCACTGAGCTACACCGCTCACCGCAACCTGGCCGCGACGTTCGAGGCTTCCCGCGTGTCGAAAACTTACGTGGCGCTCGTGGAAGGCGTGATCAAGCGGGACGCCGGCGTGATCGATGCTCCGATCGGCCGGACACCGACGGGGCGTCAGGTGCTCATGACGTGCCGGGCGGACGGCCTCGACCGACGGCCTTCAAAGACGCACTACAAGGTGATTGAACGATTCACGAACCACACATTCGTGGTGGCCCGGCCGGTCACCGGGCGAAACCATCAGATCCGGGTCCACTTCGCCCACCTGGGGCATCCGCTGATCGGGGACGAGTTCTACGAAGCCCATGGAGTCATCAAGCCGCTCGTGCTTGATGACCCGAACGCCGATCCGGATGAGATCGATGAGGGCGTGGAAACGGGACTGCCGATCCGGAGGCACGCCCTGCATGCGACCCAATTGGCATTCGCCCACCCGATCACCGGGACATGGATGGAGTTCCAGGCGCCGCTGCCGCGGGATTTCCGGGAGACCATCGACGAACTGAGGTCCCGCGGAGGCCATTCGCGGGACCTGGATGTCGCCGCTAACTCGACTGGAGGAACTTCTCCAGTTCCTGGCGGTTGAAGACTCCGGTCGTCGCGCCAACGGCACGAACACAGCTCGCTCCCATGGCAGCGCCGATCTGAAGGCAGCGTTTCAGGTCGGCCTTCTGCGTCAGCCCGAAGATGAACCCCGCCACGAACGCGTCGCCGCTGCCCGTGCCGTCAACCTGCTCGACCTGGAACGCGGGAAGGAGGACGCGTTCCTCCGGACTGACGGCGTACGCCCCCTCCTTGCCGGCCGTGATGACCACGGTTCTCGCGCCAAGTTCACGAAAATGATCGGCCTGGCGCCAGGGATCCGTGAGTCCCGTCAGGAGGCGAGCCTCATCGTGGTTGGGAAGGAAGACATCAGTCTCGGGCAGGGCCTCGGCCAACATCGCCGGGACCGGCCCGGGATCTCCGATTACGACATCCAGCAGGGTCGTTGTGCCGCCCCGCCGCGCCTGGCGGAAGAGCGAGGCGACGTTCGTTCCGGAGAGTGCAGGGTTGAGTCCGAATCCGCCGACGGCAATGACCTGCAGCTTCTCGAACGCGGTTGGGGGAATCTCCTCTCCCTGGAACTCGGCGTTGGCTCCGACGGCGTGGATGAATCGCCGGTCTTCGCCCTGAACATTCACAATGAGCGTTGCGGATGTCTGCGCAGCTTCGGACACCGTCACGAAGTCACAGCCGACGTTCCGAGTCCGGAGGAATTCCAGGCAGTAGCGCCCGAGGACATCGTCCCCCACCCGCCCCGCCAGCCCGACCCGGACGCCGAGCCGTGCCAGATCGACGGCGGTGTTGGCGCCGCAGCCGCCGATCGTCACTTCGAGGCGATCCGTTTTGACGAGCGCGCCTGCCGAGGGAAGCGCTGGAATCGGGGCGCTGACATGGTCGGCCACGACCAGGCCGGCACAGAGGACGTCATACATGAGGCGGGGAATCGAGGGTGTGAAGCAGTAAGAGGAGGGAATGATGCCTCATCCGGCTGGCGGTCGAAAGTGAGTCGGTCCCGGCTTCCAGCCTCATGTCGGGATTCGATCTGAGCGGCGGACGAGGGCCACTGTGGCATGGCCTCGCGGTGAGGTCCGGGCCGGGAAAACAGAACGAGGCACTCCACGATGGGACGATGAACCGACTTCATCGGCCGGCCAATAAAAAAGGGACGGCCGAAACCGTCCCTGCGATGGCATCCGGGAAGCAATCAGCGGGGGGTTTTCTGCTCGTCGAGTTCCTTGAGCCGGCGCACCCGTTCCAGGTTCTTGGCATTCTGGCCGGTGGCGTCGTCGCTGCGGACGGCCTTGTCGCGGCTCCCCTGTTCCAGCGTGAAACGTTCAACCTGACCGGGGATATAAGTCCGCAACTGCGACTGGAAGCCCAAATAGGCCATGAAGTCGCTGAGCTTCACCAGGCGCACGCCGGTCAGGTTGGCTTCTTCGAGCAACGCCTTCCGTTGATCCATAATGGCCTGAATCTGCGGGCGGCGGGGATCCTGAGCCGCGAAGTTCGACGGATCGGGAACGTCCCCCAGCACGAGGAACTTGGTGTTTTCCGTCAGTTTGGCAGAGGCGGGCTCACGCACGCCGTTGTCATCGACTTCCAGTTCAATCTGCGCGCCAGCGGTCTTGAGCAGGCGGTGGAGAGTGTCGCGATCGCTCCGGCCGTCCTTGTCAAAATCGATCAGGCCAACGAAGGCAAAGTATTCGGCACGGCCGCCGGCCCAGATCGGCGAATAGATCGGATCGCCCTGCGAAATGGGACGGGTGCGGTCCTGGTCGAGGATCTTCGCTTCGGCGAGGTGCGGACCAAGGATGCGGGTCACTTCGACCGCGGCCTTGATGTCCCGGGCTTCGCGACCAATTCCGCGATGGTCACGGGAATAGACGCTGAAGGAAACCTGCGGCCGCAGGTTGTCGAGCGACCCGAGGCTGATGAAGACCGTGCCGAGGTTCGCGTCGACGCTGACGATCTCACCGTCCGCCACTTCGAAGCTCGTCTTGAGGACGTCTTCGAGGCGGCGTTTCTGCGAATCGACGATCCGGGTCAGCTGGCCGACCTGGTCGTTGAGGGTGCGAATGGTGCGGTCGGAGTTTTCGCGGGCCTGCTCTTTTTCGACCTGTTCACGGCGAAGGTCTTCTTCGAGGGCGGTGATCCGCTTGTCCTTTGCCTGGAGATCTTCGTCGCGGGTCTGGGCAACCTTCTGGAGGTCGATTTCCGATTTCTTCTGCGACTCGGCGTGGCCATCCACCCGCTTCTGGTACACGCTCTCCAGTTCGCGGATGCGTTCGCCCGACTTGGCGAGATCGCCCTTCAGGGAGGCCACTTCCTTCTGGGAGGCGTCAAGCGCGCCCCGCATCCCTTCGATCGTCGCGAGGACCGTCTGCTTGGCGTTGTTGACGCCCTGGACCTGCATCGCCTTCAGCAGGGTTTCCTTGGATTCGTTCCAAGTCCCCGGCCCGCCGATGGTGGTCAGGATTTCAGTATTCGTCGTCTGGACACTGCTCGCCTGGCTCTTGGCCTCGCTGGCCTCGTTGCCGGCGGCCGTCATCTTCTGGTTGAGCTCGGTCTTATCCCTGTACGAGACAAAGCCCCAGATGAGCGATCCGAGCGCGATCGTCGACATGATCGCAACCGTGATTTTCAGGCCGCTATCGTTACTGCTGGACGCCATGTCGAACTCCGGGGGAAACTTCTGGACGGTCGGCGGACCGCCCACCATCCGCAGGTGGCCGCGCGCGGCAACGGATGTCTCTGTTTTCGAACGCGCTGCGCCGCAACTTCAACGACGTTTCAGCGGGCGTTGTGCGTGTTACGACGCGTGCGACGTGAGCATTCGGAAGTGAACGCAGTGGGCACGGGAGAGTGCGAAAACCGCCCGAAACCGCTGCTAAATCCAGTCTACGACGGAGGCAAGGGGTGTCAAGATGCGCGTTCCGGTGGAGACGTGCCGCCCGTCCAAACCAGCCTTCCGCTGGCCAGAACCGGCTCATTCGGTCCCGCCGCGCCGGTCAACGCACGGAATCTGCAGTCTGGTCCATTCGTCACGGTCGTCCCGCCCGTTCCGCATCTCCCTGACGCACCGGATCTGCGTCCGGCGACGACCGGGAGTCGCTCTCGACCGACACGGCCCCCGCGAATAATTTCGCGAGCCTCAACGCCTCCGGGCCGGACGCTCCGTCCGCATTGTCGTCCCCCATTGTTGCCAGAATCGTCTGGTGCCCGTCGCCATGGACCTCAAGTCATACTTTCAACGGATCGGATTCGAGGGCGAGCCGGCGCCGACCCTGGAGACACTCGCTCTTCTGCAGCGACGACACGCAGAGGCAATCCCCTTCGAGAACCTCGATTCCCTGCTCAGACAGCCCGTCCGCCTCGACCTGCCGTCTCTGGAACAGAAGCTCGTCCACCGCGGCCGTGGGGGATACTGCTTCGAACAGAATCACCTCTTCAGGGCAGCGCTGGAAGCGATCGGGTTCACCGTCACGGGGCTCGCGGCGCGAGTGCTGTGGAACATCCCTGAAGGGGTGATCCCGCCCCGGAGCCACATGTTGCTGCGCGTCGACCTGGATGGAAGATCCTGGATCGCCGACGTTGGGTTCGGGGTGCTCACCCTCACCGCCCCCCTCATGCTCGAGGCGGACACGGAGCAGCCCACCCCTCACGAGACATTCCGACTGGCGCCGCGGAATGGCGAATTCGTCATGGAGTCGAGGATTCGCGACCGCTGGGCGCCGATGTACCGCTTCGACCTGAATCCCCAGGAACGGGTCGACTATGAAGTCAGCAACTGGCACGTCTCGACGCACCCGGAGTCGCTGTTCGTCAATGCCCTGCTGGCAAGCCGCGTGGCGCCAGGAGCGCGTCACACGCTCTTCAACAACGAACTGTCGACGCACTCCACCGAGGCAGGCACTGAGAAACGACTCCTGGTGAACGAGGGTGAACTGCGAAACGCCCTGGAAAACGTCATCGGGTTGAACCTGCCGGCCGGTCCGGACGTCGATGCGCTGCTTGAACGAATTGCAGCGACGCCCGCTCCTTGAGAGAGCGGCCCACTCGAGGCGTCACTTCCTCTGTTCGTTCTTGGCGTCGCCTCTCGCGAAAATGCTGGCGACGTACTGAAGCACATCGGTGGCCGATTCGTCGTTGTAACCGTAGTTCCGGATGAGTCGCGATTTGACGATGTCAATCTTCTCCTGCGTGTCCTTGTCGACAACGTTGGAGACGAGGCTCGTCAGCTTGATCGTGTCCTTCTGGTCCTCGAACAGCTTCATTTCGAGGGCCTTCTGCAGGCGTTCGTTGGTCTTGTAGTTGAACGTCTTCCCGTCGATCGCCAGGGCGCCGATGTAGTTCATGATCTCCCGTCGGAAGTCGTCCTTCCGCGATTCGGGAATGTCGATCCGTTCTTCGATCGACCTCATCAGCCGCTCATCGGGCTCTTCGTCCTGACCGGTGAAGCGATTCTTCACACGCTCTCGCTGCGTGTAGGCCTTCACGTTGTCGATGTAGTTGGCGCACAGCCGCATCAAGGCGTCTTCATCCGACGCAATTGCACGCTGGACCTCGTTCTTCACGATATCGGTGTACTCGTCCTTCACGACCGAAACGAGCTGCCGATACCGCTCGCGCAGTTCCTCGGACGGAATCAGGCTGTGATGGGCCAGCCCGGCCTCCATCTCGTTCAGCACCATGAAGGGGTTCAGGCTCGTCGCGTTGGTGTTTGTGACCAGCGAGTTGGAGATCTTGTCCTGAACGAACCGCGGCGAGATGCCGACCATACCTTCGTGCTTCACCTCGCGCCGGAGCTGCTTGATGTTCTCGGCGGTGAAGCCGGGAAGCGTCTTGCCGTTATACAGCTTCAACTTCTGCAGCAGCGACAGGCCGTGGTGCTTGGGTTCCTCCAGACGCGTCAGCACGGACCACATGGCCGCGATCTCGAGCGTATGCGGGGCAATATGCTTCTTGACCCGCGTCGGGTTGTAATCCTTCTGGTAGATGCGGATTTCATCGCTGAGGACCGTGACGTAGGGAACGTCGATCTTGATCGTCCGGTCGCGCAGCGCTTCCATGAACTCGTTCGACTGCAGCCGGCGGTACTCGGGCTCGTTCGTATGGCCGAGGATGACGGTGTCGATGTCGGTCTGCGCGAACTTCTTCGGCTTGATCTTGTGTTCCTGCGACGCGCCGAGGAGGTCGTAGAGGAAGGCGACGTCGAGCTTCAGAACTTCGACAAACTCGATGATGCCCCGGTTGGAAACGTTGAACTCGCCGTCGAAGTTGAAGGCGCGCGGATCGGAGTCAGAACCGTACTCGGCGATCTTGCGGTAGTTGATGTCGCCAGTGAGCTCGGTGGAGTCCTGGTTCTTTTCGTCCTTGGGCTGGAACGTGCCAATGCCGACGCGGTCTTTCTCTGAGAGGAACAGCCGACGAACGATGATGTCTCCAAGAACCTTGGTCCAGTCGCCGGCGTACTTGTCGAGCCGCTGCTTGAAGATGAACCGCGACAGCGGGCAGACGTCGCCGACGATCTCGACCTTGAACTCGTCAGGGCCGCGACCTTCATTCAGGAAGGACGTGATCTGCTCGCGCTGGTCTTCCGGGACGAGTTGGAGCGGTTCGCCGTTCATGGGGTCCCATGTGACGGAACCGTCGTCTTCCTTCCAGCCGAAGGTATAGAGCGCCCCTTCTTCGGTGCGGGAATAGCGCTGCAAGCCGCGTTTCAGAAGACGGGCAATCGTGGACTTGGAGCTTCCGACCGGGCCGTGCAGCAGAAGCACGCGCCGCTCGGTGCCGAACTTGAGTGCGGCGGCCTTGAAGACGTTGACGAGTTCCATGAGCGGCCGGGTGAGGCCGAAGATGCCGTCTTCCCCGTCGTTGTGAGGGTCGTCGAAAAAGCGGTATCGGATCTGGTCTTTCTGGCCCTCCACGGGATACGTCCCGTCGGCCATGATCATGTCGTAAACTCGCTGGTACGCGGTGCGCGTCACCTGCGGGTGCTTTTGAACAAGGTCGAGGTACTCGGCGAACGACCCTTTCCAATGCTCCTGGTGATAAACCTCGGGAGACTGGCGGGACGAAATCTGCTGCAGGAGAGACTGTCCATTCATGGAACTCACGACTCCGATCAATTCTCGCGTCAGCCAGCGTTCGACAGGGCGAACGACAGCATCAACGGATGCGATGTTCGGGCCGGGGCTGTGAAATTCACGAGGGGGATCGAACGATCGCCACGGTGCGACGCATGCGATGGATGGAGGACGTGCAGACTCTGGCTGTCGAAGTTTTCACGTGAGGAGTCGGCGGAAGGCCGGACTCGATCAAGAAGGGTGTTGCAAGCGGACGCGACCGTCCCTGGCCGGAACACCAAGATGCCAAACAAGCGGAGACCCACACGCAGAACTCGCGTGCTGCATCCCATGCCGAAGCCCTGGTTCGACCTCGGCAGCCATCGATGGCCTTTCGATTATTCGTGCGGCCGTTTGTTCTGGCAAGACCAATCACGAATCGGCACATCATTCACGAAGGCTTCGTGGCCCCGATGACAATGCAACGACTGCCATTCTAAAACGGTCGCGGCGGCTCGTCCCATTCAACGAATCCTGCAGCCCGAAACGCCTGACTCGACAGTTCCACATCAGTCAGGCGGACTGCATCCTCGTCGCCTGTCGTGGCATCACCGGGCCACGAAGGCCCGGCGGCACGTCTTTCGGCCGACGGGGCGGATTGGGGCCGTGGATCTCGAAACAGGCGGGCGAGGAGGCGCTTCCAAACCCGCCGTTGTCCCATCTTTCCCAGCGTGTTACTTTCCGCGCGCCTGAAAACAGGGAGTGTTTCGGGCCACCTCGACGTGTCGGAAGGAGCTCGCGGCGATGTTTCAGGAACTCAAGCAGGCCATCTCGAACAAGTCGGCCAAAGTGGGCGTTATTGGCCTGGGCTATGTCGGCCTGCCGTTGCTCGATGCTTTCATCTCCAAGGGCTTTTCCTGCATCGGCTACGACGTCGATTCCTCGAAGGTCGACGAACTGAACGCCGGCCGCAGTTACATCAAACACGTCAGCTCGGAGAAGATCGCGGGCTGGAACCGGGAAAAACGATTCGTCGCGACGTCGGACATGTCACGCCTCAAGGAGGCGGATGCACTCCTGATCTGCGTGCCGACGCCCCTGAGCGACAGCCGTGACCCGGACCTAAGCTTCGTGGAAGGGACGGCCGAGTCGATTGCGAAGTCGCTTCGCAAAGGCCAGCTGATCGTGCTGGAAAGCACGACGCATCCCACGACAACACGCGATAACGTGCAGCCGATCCTCGAACGGGCCGGCATGAAGGCCGGGAAGGACTTCTTCCTCGCCTACAGCCCGGAACGCGAAGACCCGGGGAACCCGACCTACTCGGCGGCCAGCATTCCGAAGGTCGTTGGCGGTCACGATCCGCACAGCCTGGAGCTCGCGGCGGAGCTTTACTCACAGGCCGTGGTGAAGGTCGTTCCGGTGTCCGCGATGGAAGTCGCCGAGGCATGCAAGATCCTCGAGAACACCTACCGCGCGGTGAACATCGCGCTGGTGAACGAACTGAAGATGCTGTTCGACCGGATGGGGATCGACATCTGGGAAGTCGTTGACGCGGCAAAGACGAAGCCCTTCGGCTTCCAGGCGTTTTACCCGGGGCCGGGCCTCGGCGGGCACTGCATCCCGATCGACCCGTTCTACCTGACCTGGCTGGCCCGCAAGCACGGCATGGCCACGCGGTTCATCGAGCTGGCCGGTGAAATCAATCACCACATGCCGGAGTACGTGATCACGCGGATGGCGGAGTTCCTCAACGACGCGGCCAAGCCGATCAAGGGGAGCAAGATCGCCCTGCTCGGAATGGCCTACAAGAAAGACGTCGACGACCCGCGGGAAAGTCCGTCGTTTGTACTGCTCGAACTGCTGCTGAAACGCGGCGCGGCCGTGACGTACAACGACCCGCACGTCCCGTCACTGCCGAAAATGCGGCATCATCCGTCACTGCCGGAGATGACGTCGAACGAACTGACAGCGGAGTACCTGGCAAAGCAGGACATCGTCCTGATCGCCACGGACCACTCGGCTTATGACTACGACTTCATCGTCAAGCACTCGAAGATGGTGCTCGACACCCGCAATGCGACGAAGAACGTCCGCGACGGGCGGGAGAAGATTTTCAAGGCGTGATGCGGCGAATCCGGCGAACGGTCGGCGTCAGCCGACTGATGGCGTGCCAGGAAAGCCTGCTCATAGATCGAATCGAGTCGGTGGGATCGATCAGGGGGCTGATGCCCCCCGCTCGCCCGGGGCTTGTCAAACCGGCGACTTCTCAAACAGCCCCGTCGCGACTTTCCCTTTGCCGTCTTCGGTGACGTAGAACGGCCGCTTCTCGATATCCAGGGCATAGGCCGGGCTGATGCCCATGGCGGCGAAGATCGAGGCGTGGAGGTCGGTGATGCTGATCGGGTCCTTCACGGCCAGGAACGGCCGCTCGTCTGCGGTGGAACCGTACACCTGGCCCTTCTTGATTCCGCCGCCGAACATCAACGCGCTGCAGCCGCCGGTGAAATGTCGGTGCAGGCCATAGTGCTTCGGTTCCTCGAGAGTATCGCTCCTGGCCCGTGACTGATCCTTGGCGACGCTGCCGGGGACGCCTTCGATGATCATGTCGCGGCTGAATTCCGTCGCGAGCACCACGAGCGTGCGATCGAGCAGCCCCTTGGCTTCGAGATCGAGAATAAGCTGCGCGATCGGCGCATCGATCTCTTTCTTCATCCGGGCGTACGTGTCGTGCCCGTTCTCGTGCGTGTCCCAGTGCAGGAACGGCACGTATTCCGTCGTGACCTCGATAAATCTCGCTCCGGCCTCGCACAGACGGCGGGCCAGCAGGCAGCCCTGGCCAAAACGACCCGTGTTGTACTTGTCGAAGCTTTCCTTCGGCTCGAGCGACAGGTCGAACGCGACGCGATCGGGCGAGTTCAGGAGCCGATGGGCGTTCTCGACGCTGCGGAGCATCGACTCGCGGTGGTAGTCGCTGGCGAGATCCTTGTTCGGCCCCGAGTTGACGAGCTTCTGGTAGGCCGAGTACCGCGACGCGAACCGGTTGGGCGACATTCCTTTCGGCGGGCGGACCGCCTCGATCGCCAGGTCGGCGTCTGGCAGCATGAACGGGCCGTACTCGCTCCCAAGGAATCCGCCCGTGTGGAACGCCTTCAGTTCCTCCTTTTCGCCGTTGCCTTCCATCCGCTGCCCGATGCAGATGAAAGGTGGAATTGCCGGATTGTCCGGCCCGAGCACGCGCGCCATCCAGGCGCCCAGGTGCGGCGCGGCAACAGTCTGCGGCGGCACGTAGCCAGTGTGCCAGTGGAACTGATGACGGCTGTGCAGGATGTTGCCGAGGTCCGCCTGGAAGTGCGACCGGACCAGCGTCCCGCGGTCGAGGATGCTTGCGATCCGCTCCAGCCCCTCGGTGATCTGGACACCCGGAATCGCAGTGTCGATTGCCGGGAAGGTGCTCGACACCTTTTCGATCGGCAAGCCTTTCTGGAACGGCTCGTAGTGCTTCGGATCGAACGTATCCGGGGCGGCCATTCCGCCTCCCATCCACAAGAGGATGCAGCGGTCCGCCGTGGCCCTGGGCGCCGGGGCCGTTTCGGCCGCGAACAGACGCGGGGCGCCCATCGTCAGCGTCGCAGCGCTCGCGGCGGACAGCGTCTGGAGAAAGCGGCGCCGCGTGTGCGCGAGATCAGCTGGCGTCAGGCGATCGGAATCAGAAGGCATGTGAAATGACATGGCGAGTCTTTCTCTGATTGGGTTCCGTCGCAGATGCTGTCAGCGTCGACAGTCTTCGATGCGGCAGCATCGACCACAGATTTCATTGTACGTGCTGAAACTCGGGCAGCATGATGATCATCCAGATCAGGTCGGCAATTCCGGCTTCATCGGGGCTTTCGCCGACGAGGTCGCGCGCCAGCTGACGTTCCTCGTCGGATGGCGGACGGGACAGCGCCCGGCGGAAAAGCCGTTGAACCAGAGTGTCGCGATCGAGCTTCTCTTCCGAAATGGCTTTCGCCCCCAGGGCGAGCATCTCGGCCAGGTCAGGACCGTTGGAGAGATCGAGCGCCTGGAGAGTCGTCAGGAGTTCCGGCCGCGTCGTGACGACCTGTTCGCGATTCGGCCTGCCAAGCGATCGCATGAGCGGGTCCGAGATCACGTAAGCCGCCCGCACTTTTCCGTCGACGGCGGAGAACTCGGTCCTGGCCCCCAGGCTCGGGTGTGGGGCCCTTGGACCTGTCGCCGTCAGAGACCAGACCGCGTCCATGAACTGTTCGGCCGTCAGCCGGCGGGCAATCGGCCCGGTATAGACGAAGCCTTCCGCAGTGGCCGGTTCCTTCTCGACCGTCACGGTCTTCGACTGATAGGCCCGCGAGGTGGAGATATACCGCAGGAGTTCCTTGATGTCGTAGCCGCTCGTCACGAAATGATCGGCCAGGTGATCGAGGACCCGCTCGCTCCACGGCTCTGATGCCATCGAGTCGACCGGCTCGACGAGCCCGCGCCCCATCAGCTGCCTCCACAGGCGATTCACGATGGTGCGGGAGAACCGGCCATTCCGGGGATCGGTCAAAAGTTCGGCGAGCCGGGCCTGCCGCTTCGCGCGCGGAAGTGCCGGATCAATAGTACCAAGCTCCGGAAAAACGAACTTCGCCGCCGCCTTGCGGCCTGTCGGCATGTCGCAGCGGTGAATCTCCAGCGGCTCATCGGCGACGACGGCCGCGAGTCCATACGCGTCATCGAGCTTCCAGTCATCGATGAAGCTGTCGTGGCAGCTCGCGCACTTCAGATTGATTCCAAGAAAGACCTGCCCCACGTTCTGCGAGAACTGGAGTTCGCGGATCTGGCTGGCATTCACCCGGCCACGCCAGGTAATGCCGTTGGCGAAGCCTTCGGACTCGAGCGATGGTGCGATCAGTTCGCGGACGAACGCGTCATACGGCTTGTTTCCGCGGAGGGACGAGATGAGCCACTTCGTGATCTGCCTGCGTCCGCCATCAATGTAGCCGGTGCCGACATAGTCGTTGCGGAGCAGGTCGTTCCAGAAGGTGATCCAGTGGGCCGCGTAGTCGCGGTCGCGTTCCAGGAGGGAGGAAACCAGCGTCTCCCGCTTATCGGGCCGCTGGTCGAACAGGAAGACTTCCAGTTCCTCGTCCGTCGGCGTCAGGCCGATGAGATCGAGAGAGACGCGGCGGAGGAAGGTGGCGTCATCGGCCGCCGGCGAGAGCGTCACGTCGTTGAACTCGCCGTACCAGTACAGGATCCGATCGATCGGATGCGGGCCGGTCGCGGCCGTCGCCCGCGGAATGCGAATCCGCTTCAGTTTGAGGGGGGCTTTGTAGGCCTCTTTCCGGAAGGTGAATCCGTCCGTCCAAGGGACTCCGTCAGCAACCCATTTTTTCAGGGTTTCAACGTCGTCTTTCTTCAGTCGATCGCCTTCCGGAGGCATCCGATAGTCGGGATCATCGCTCGTGAGACGTTGAATCAGGTCGCTGTCATCCGGTTTGCCCGGTTCGACGGCTTTCGATTCGAGGAGCGACGTTTTCGTGTCGAGCGAGAACGAGCCTTTGTAGGTCCCGTTTGTGTGGCACTTGGCACAGTGCGCCTTCAGGATGGGCAGCACATCGTGGGCAAAATCGACCTCGGCGAACGCAGTGGACTGCGTCCCGAAGATCAGACAGGCCACAAGCAGCGTCAAAAGCTTGAGCA
Source organism: Caulifigura coniformis (assembly GCF_007745175.1). Lineage (GTDB taxonomy): Bacteria > Planctomycetota > Planctomycetia > Planctomycetales > Planctomycetaceae > Caulifigura > Caulifigura coniformis. The sequence continues at coordinate 1,363,295 of NZ_CP036271.1, forward strand.
AGCGCATGGTAGGAGCCTGGCGAGAAGGCGGGACATCCATTATGTCGAACGGATCGCCCGTGCGAAACCGGACCGCACGCCAGCGCCGGAAGGAGGCCCGTGTCACGACGGGGAATTCAGGTTGGCGAAACTGGATAAGGTTGCTGCAAACCAGCGAAAACTGCGGCCGCCCGCCAACACCGGGCCGCCCCTGAGCGATTTCGTCGGTGAAAAGTCGACCTTCCCGGAGTTCCGGCCGAGAGGGCCCGCGGGAACGCAAAAAACTTCCTGCGGATTGAATTGCATCCCGGCCGACTTTTCTCCATACTGCCGCGTTCCCAACCAATCGCAGTTCGATTTGTCTCAGGTGAGTGATGCCTCCGTTCGGTAAGCCGAAGCCCGATGTCCGCAAAATGCGGAAGAAGCGGCAGCGCTTGAAGAAGAAGCTGAAGTGCCGTTTCTGCCCGAACGGCGACATCCCGCGCCCGGTTTACGTCGATTACAAGGACGTGAAGCTCCTGAAGCAGCTCGTCGACCGCGAAGGGCGCATCATGCCCCGCCGCCGAACGGGAACTTCAGCGATCTACCAGCGGGCTGTCCGTGAAGCCGTCCTGCGGGCTCGCTTCATCGGCCTCATGCCGTACGTCGCCGACGAGTGATTTCAGAGCGACCGGCCCCTTCACGGCCGGCCACAGGGATTCGATGACCCACGGCTTGCCGTGGGTCTCGCCATTTGTCGACTGCGGATTTCAGATTTGCCGATGGCCGACCTCGAAAGCCAGCTTGCCGGGAACCTCGACGCGCTGGACCGTCGAATTCGTGCGGCGGCCGAGCGGGCAGGTCGCTCTCCGAACGAAGTCACCCTCGTCGTCGTGACGAAATACGCGCCCGACGCCGCCGTCCAGCTTCTCCCCCGACTCGGCCGGCTGGACCTGGGCGAGAACCGGCCTCAACAACTGGTGCGGCGCGCGGACCTCGTCCCCGAAGCCCGGTGGCACCTCATCGGGCGGCTGCAGACGAACAAGGTTCGAATGGTGCTGCCGCACACCGTGCTGACCCATTCGGTCGATTCCCCGAAACTCCTGGAGCGGCTGAGCCAGACGTCCGGCGACCTGGGCTGCACGAGCGCCGTGCTGCTGGAAGTGAATATTTCCGGCGAAGCGAGCAAACAGGGGTTCGATCCGGAACAGGTCCGGGCCGCCTGGCAAAGCTACCTGACGCTGCCGAACCTGGAGATCCGCGGGTTGATGACGATGGCGCCGTTCACCGACCAGCCGGAAGATGCCCGACCAGTGTTCCGGCAGCTGCGCGAGCTGCGTGACGACCTTCGGGACCGGGCCGGATCGCTCGTCGAGCGGCACCCGGTGCGTGATCTTTCGATGGGAATGAGCGGCGATTTCGAGGTCGCCATCGAAGAGGGAGCCACCCTGATCCGCGTCGGCAGCGCGGTCTTCGAAAATATTCCGCAATGATTTGGCACTCAAGGTGCATGGCAGGGGCGTTATCTGAAGTCACACCCCTGTCTCTGCTCATCCGAGGCTTGCCATGTTGCGCACAATCATCCTGCTCCTGTTGATCGCCCTTGCCGCGGGAATGCTCGGTTTCGGCGGCGTCGAAGGTTTGGCCCTCTGGATGATCCGCATTCTTCTGCTCGTGTTCGTGGTGCTTCTGATCGTCTCGGTCGTGACCGGCGGTCGGTCGGCTCCGAGACTCTAGAGCACTTCCACAGTTGCTTTTCAGAGGGATGATAGGGGAAAGGATTTCTCAAGTGGTTGGCTCAATCAAGGAAGAGTCATGCCCACCCCCTACTCAATGGATTTGAGGCGACGTGTCGTGGCCGAAGTCGACCGCGGCTCTCCGCCGGCCGAAGTCGCCCGGCGATTTCAGGTCACTGAACGAACCATCTGGAACTGGCTCGCGCTTCGCAAAGAGACTGGCCAGATCACTCCCCGGCAGGGAGATGTCGGCCCGGAGTGCGTTCTGGAACCGCATCGGGAGCGGATTTTCAAAAGCGTCCAGGACGACCCCGGCCTGACGCTCGCCCAAAGGCAACGCCAACTCGGTCTGCCGGGCTGCGCGACCACTCTGTGGAATGCGCTTCGGCGCTGGGGAATCACTCTCAAAAAAAGTGCTCAAAGCTGCTGAACAACAGCGGCCGGATGTGGCTCAGAAGCGCCGCTGGTGGAACATCCTGGTGCAGTCGAAAGCCTGTCGCCGTCTGGTGTTCTTCGACGAAACCGGGGCCGACACGAAGATGACGCGACGCTATGGCTGGGGACCAAAATCACGCCGGGTCGTGGACCATGTCCCTCAAGGGCATTGGAAAACGACGACGTTCGCAGCGGCGCTCAGGGCCAGCGGAGTGATTGCTCCCCTGGTGCTGGATGGCCCGATGGATGGGGAATGCTTTCTGGCTTACGTCCGTCAGTTCCTGATCCCGGCGCTGGAGCCGGGAGACTTGGTGGTCATGGACAACCTCAGCAGCCACAAGCAGAGCGCGGTGGGTGACGCGATTCGACAGGCCGGGGCTGAGGTGTACTACCTGCCGCCGTACTCACCCGATCTCAACCCGATCGAGAAGTTGTTCTCGAAGTTCAAGACGCTTTTGCGGACGAGCGCTGAACGGACGACAGAAGGACTCTGGAACCGGATCGGAGTGCTGGTGGACGAGTTCACTCCGAGCGAATGCCTGAACTACATCCGTTCCTGCGGATACACTGCACACGAATCATGAAGTTGCTCTAGCAATCAGGAATTGAGCGACTGCCTGACGCGCTGGCCTTCCAGCAGGCCAGCGCGCAGGAGTTCTGCGTCTTCGCTGGCCAGGGCTTCTTCGATCATGGCCATCTTCTGTCGATGTCGGCGGAACGTTTCCAGGACCGCATCGCGATTGGCCATCAGAATCGACGTCCAGAGCGCGGGATCGCTCGCGGCGATCCGGGTCGTGTCACGAAACCCACCCGCGACAAAGGGCGCATCGCCCGGTTCCAGCAGGCTGGCAAGGGCATAGGCGATGACATGCGGGAAATGGCTTGTGCGGGCGAGCACCTGATCGTGGGTCCGCGCGTCTAAAGTGACCGTCTTCATGCCAATGGCTTCCCAGAAGCCACGGACCGCTCGCAAAACGTCCGCCGGCGCCTCGGGGACAGGTGTCAGCACGCAGATGCGGTCTTTGAACTGAACGGCCGACGCATGCTCGAAGCCGCTTTTCTCGGAGCCGGCGAGCGGATGCGACCCGACAAACTGCCCGACGCAGTGCAGCGGGGCACAGATCGCTTCTTTCACGCTTCCGGCATCGGTAATCACTCGGGGAGGCCGCGCCAGCCCGGCGAGTGACTGCACGTCGGCGACGACCCGGTCGACCGGAGTACAGACGACTGCCAGATCGCACGCCCCGACATCACCTGCGGTGGTCACCCCGCGATCAATGACTCCATCAGCCTCGGCCGCGCGAAGCCGCGACGCATCGCGACCGAGTCCGATCACGTTCTTCGCGACGCCCAGCTGACGTGCATGCTGGGCAATCGCGCCGCCAATGAGCCCGACGCCCACGATCAGGAGCGTCTCACAACGGAACGGCGGATCATTCTCGGCGACGGACATATGCAGTGGGATTCGAGGGCTGGTCTGGCCGGATTCTAAGGGGCTGTCGTTTCCGAATGCCAAGCAGCCAGAAGGGTGCTGTCACGCGGCCGACCAGCGAGACCAGAAAGAGCAGATGGAATCCGGTCCATGAGCGGCCGAAGAGGTCGATCGACCATTGGGACTTGAGAAGTCGATCGAGCCAGATTCCACCGCCGATTGCGGCTATCGCGGCCGTGAGACCGGTGAGCGGCCTGAACAACGCGAGGAAGGAAGTGTTGTCGCTGCGGGGCGCGAGCCTCCAGGCAAGCGTGGTCATCACCACGTTCACGACGCCAAACAGTCCCCAGGTGATGTACGCGCCGAACAGCCACCCCGGATTCGCGGGAGTGGCCAGAAATGGAAACACCATGGCGAGAGCAACGAACAGGTGCGACATGAAAAGGAGATTGCGGTCGCCCAGGCGGTCGGAAAGCTGGCCGGCCGCGAGGCTCAGCACGGCCTGGATCGACAGCATGACGGCGACCATCTGCAGGTAGCCTTCGAGCGGAATCTTGAGGACTTCAATCTGGTACTTCGTGATGACCGCCTGCGTCAGCCCCTGGGCCAGCGCCATGTGCGCAGCCCAAACGAGGAGAAAGCGGAAGTCCCGGTCGGCAACTGCGGCCTTCAACGGCCCGATGAAACGGCCGGACTCGAAGGCGGGCCGTGTCCTGATGGCGGGAAGGGAAAGCATCGGGACGAACGACGCAGCCGCGACGAGGCCGCCAATGGTGAAGGCGATGACGTAGAACCAGAACTGCTGGTCGGGAGGGAGATTCCCCCGTTGCCAGCGAATCGCCTGGCCTCCCAGCGTCGACATGATCCAGGTCACGACGATGACGACGAACTGTCGACTGGAATAAATACGGCCCCACGTGCGTTCCGGAGCGAGATCGGACAGCCATGAGAGAAACGCGACGTAACTGAGCCCCTGCAGTGCATACCAGAATCCGACGGCGACGAGGATCCACGTCAGGACCTGCGAAGCATCGCGTTGTCCGCCGACTATCGCGATCAGAGGGATCGCGAGTGCGGCCAGACGGCCGAGCACGAGTCCGAGGATCCAGAGCGATTTTCGCGACCAGATCCTTGTCACGATGGGACGCGTGAACAGACCTGCGGTTTCGAAGAACTCGGGCGCCGCCTGAAGAATCGCTAGCCACGTCGCCGTGGGATGGTAGGTGCTGACGAAATAGTTGAAAAATCCGCCGCTGGTGAGGGCGTGGCCGGCGGTGAAGAGCGCCTGCGTCGCCGCGAGACGCGTCCCCACCTCGAGCGGCGAGGCGGTTGGCCCCGCCCCGTTCGCCTCATCGTTCTGCATGCCCGCCCCTGAGATTGAAAAAAGGCCCGGTCTTCCGCGGAAGACCGGGTCTTTAAACTCACGCGTGGATCTGGGTGGTTGGCTTGATGATCATCTCCGCGACGTGAGCCCGCGGCGGCAGCAGTGCGACCGCCACCACCATGTCGCCCACGTCGGACGGCTGAAGGATCCGGGCGCGGTGTTCCGCCGAAACGGGGACAGGCCGCCGGTCGAGAATGGGGGTCTCCACTTCTCCCGGGAAGATGTTCGTCACGCGGATTCCGTGGTCCTTCTCCTCCAGCGCTATGCAGGTGCCAAGTGCGGCCATGGCGAACTTGGATGCGCTGTAGGCCACGCCGCCGAGCATGCTCGCCCGGACTCCTGACGTCGAGGAGATGTTGATGATGAGCCCGTCCTTGCGCTCGCGCATCGCGGGGAGCGCCGCCCGAGTGACGTTGAAGGCGCCGGTCGCGTTGACGTTCATGACCATGTCCCAGTCGGCCGGGTCGAGGTCGGACATCAGCCGCTTCGGAGTGTTGATCCCGGCGCAGTTGATCAGGATGTCGATCTTGCCCAGTTCCTTCTGGGCCCATTCAACGAGGGCAGTGGCGCTGTTCCGATCGCCAACGTCCGCGACGCGGGTCAGCAGGGGAGGCTGGCCCGTGAACTGGGCCGCGGCTTCCCGAAGCTTGTCGTCACGGCGGCCGCTGATGACCACGCGGCAGCCCTCCTTCGCCAGCGCCAGGGCGCATCCCGCCCCGATGCCCGTTCCGCCGCCAGTCACCAGAGCCGTCTTGCCTGCCAATCGCATCGTCGAGCGTCCCGTCAGTAGTAGGAATGAGAAATGTGGTTCTGTCCGCTCATCGTGACCAGTCACTACGGAGGGTCAAGCGTGCGTGTTCCCGTCGGCAAGAGCGTCCTCGCGACCTCGGCCAATCACCGGACCGGCCACTCGAGACAGACAGCCTCCTCGCCGTTTCGCACCAGCAGGTACTTCCCGGCGACCGTCGGATTGTTCCACGTCTTGTTCTTGAGCATCGGGATCCGCACCAGTTCCACGAACTTCTTCGGCTGCGGATCGACGAGCGCCAGGTCCCCCATTTCGGCCTGGACGAGCAAAGTCGGGCCGACCAGCAGAACCTGGCCGTGGTTATAGCGTCCGGTTTTCCACTTCCGCTTTCCATCGGCCAGGCTGATGCACGCCAGGATCCCGTCGTCCAGCCCGTAGATGAACTCACCGACACGGACGGCCGTCGTGAACTTGGTTTTCATCTCGCGCGCGGTCCAGATCGTGTTCACCGACCAGTGGGGCTCACCCGGAGCGACTTCAATCAGCGCCGCGCCGACGCCGTAGCCGGTGGTCACGAGGAGACGCCCGTTGTCGGCATCGATCACGAGAGGCTGCGAGCAGTTATTGACGTTTGCATTCGACCAGGGGAACTCCCAGAGAAGCGCCCCGGTGACAGGATCGTGAGCCTCGAGCACCTGCTGGGTGTGAAGCACCACCTGCTTGCGTCCGCGCAGTTCGAGAAGCGCGGGCGAACTGTAGCTCGCGAGCGACTGGCCGGCCTGCCACACGCGGTCGCCCGTGAGTCGGTCATAGGCGACGAGAGACGACGACGCGTTTCCCGTCGGCGACACGATCACCTTGTCATCGACGATCAACGGCGAACCGCAGATGCCGTGGTTGTGATCGACTCCCTCGTTGTCCGCGAGAATCTGCTTTGACCAGTGAACCTGTCCCGAACACGCATCAAGGCATTGCAGGGCGCCGGTCGCACCAACCGTGTAGAGCCGCCCATCGGCATGAATCGTCGGCGTGGCCCGGGGCCCCACTCCTCCCATCGCGGAAGCAAATCGTCCGGGGGACTTGGTCATCCACATCAGTTCGCCGTCCTTGACGCGGTAGCAGGCAACTGCCTCTTCTTCGCCACGCTGCTCCTGCGTGAAGGCAAAGTCACCCCGCACCGCGAACCCGCTCCAGGCCGGGCCGACCTGTTTCCGCCATAACTCTCGCGGCGGATTCTCATTCCAGTCGACAGGCCGCATACCTGATTCGATCACGCCGGTCCGGGCAGGTCCCAGGAACTGAGGGAAGTCGTCCGGAGTGGGGTCGAAGCCCGTCGTAATGACCGCCGGTCGCGCGGGCTCCGGGAAAGCGATCGCCAGATCGCGCGGAGGCGACCAGGTCCACGCAAAATCGACGGTGTTGTCCCCCCGCATCGCTTCGACGGTGACTGTGGAGACGAGGACCAGTGGGCCCACCGCCACCAGGAGCGCCTCCGAGACTCGTCGCGTGAGAGAGGCCGGGCGGAAACCGAACCACGCCAGCCAGGGAACCCATAGCGAACCAACTGCAAACAGGAAGGCGACAATCGCCCGGTTCGAGTTGGGCCCCGACTGCACGAAGACACCGACGCACAGCAACACGATCCATGTGCCGAACACGACCGGCCGCGTTCGCGAACTCCATTTCTCCGGCAGCGATTTCGCGAGATTCCACGTCACCGCGGACGTGGCGGCCAGGACGACGAGAAACAACAGGGCCAGCCCCGACTCACGGGCGCTGTTCGCCATCCAGACGATCACCAGCCTGGTCGGCGCGACGAGCAGCACGGAAAAGGTGAGCGCGAACGCAAGGCCCCAGCGGGCCCACGCCAGTTTCGGCGATCCGGGAGCAACGGCGACCGCCGTGGGGTCTGAAGTCATCGGAGCCATCTTTCTGCCGTTTCCCTGTCCGCACGCGGCGCAGCGTTTGCAGATTGCCGTCGCCGACCTCTCACGTCACCAAAGCGACCTCTTCCAAGTTGTCGCGCCAAGCATATCCTGAAAGAGAGAGAATCCGCATTGCGGACAGGAGTTTCTGACATGAACCACTCCAGCGCAGAACACTATCGGAAGCGGCTCGAAGTCCTCTCCTCCCGTCTGCTGGATGACACGGCAGCGATGGCTGAACTGACACACCGACCGAGCGGCGGTCAGGCCGACGGAGAACTCTCGAACGCCCCCATGCACCTGGCCGATATGGGGACTGAGGAATACCTCCACGACCTGAACGCAACCCTGCTTGAGAACAAGGAGTATCTGGCGAGCGAGGCCAGGGCGGCCCTGGAACGGCTGGACGAAGGACGATTCGGCGAATGTGAAGACTGCGGCGAATCGATCCCCAGGGCCCGACTGGATGCCATCCCGTACGCCCGCTATTGCGTCGCATGCGCGGCGACTCATTCCAACGGTCGTGCGAATATCAACATCGGCCGCCCCAACAGCCCCGACAAGATCCTCTCCCAGCGCGGCCACACTGTTGATGATCGATCCGAACGCCGGACGACCGGCGTGACCGAGGTGGATGCGCGTCGGACGCGGCGAATGGATCGCGGCGACGTTCACGCCGTCGGAGAAGCGGGAGGCGGGACCGCCTCGGGAGGGATTGCCGGATCGAATTTCGGTGACGGCGAGCCGGATACCGCGGAACTGGCAGATGCGATGGGAAGTGGCCGGTACGACGCTGAATTTGAAGAGGACCTGAATGATCTCGAAGAGGAAGACGCCGCAACCCCCGCTTCAAGGGAGAACCGCCATCCGAGCCATCAGTAGCAGGACGTTCGATTGCGCGAACGCAATCGGTGGATCCTGAGCCCGTCAAAGAACAAAAGCCCGGCGAGAACTCTCGTCGGGCTTTTTCGTCATCGGTCGGGACCGGAATTGGCCCCCGGCACATCGAACTACATCAGCGGCATCGGCTCCGGCGTCAGGACATACGGGAACACCCGCAGGGGACGCCCGGCCTGGAGATCAGGTTTGTAGACGAGCTGGGCCGCACGGTCAGCCGCGAACTGCAGGTCTTCAAACTTCAGGCCGCAGAATCGCTCGAGGTCGGTTTCAGCAGCGACGTCGGCGAAGACTTCGCCGGCCGAGGCCGCATGACGGCGAACGCCGTGAATGCTTTCTTCACGCACCTTGATTCCGGCGGCGGCGAGTTTGACCAGCCCCTTGAGGAACTTGCCGACCATCGAATCCGGTCCGCTCTGACGCCACAGGCGTTCCCATTCATCGTGAGCTTCCCAATAGAAGCCCAGGTTGAAGAGATCGAGCCCGAGCAGGTAGGAGCGGCATTCGGCCCAGCGGTCTTCGTTGAGCGCCTTCGGGTTCACCGGCTTACGGTTGAAGCTGTGGCCGCGGGGATCGCGGTAAGGATGCGGGGTGCCGGTGCCCGGGACATGCGTATACCGGGGAAGCTCAGTGGCTGGAAGGAGCCGGACAAACTTGACGATCGACGTCTTCTCAATCGCCGGAACAGTAATCGTTTTACGCTTCGTAGCGGGCTTGGTCTTGGTGCGGGGAGCGCGTGGAGAGGCATTCGGCATAGGAGGGACCTTAAACTTTCGTCTCAGCGAGCCGGCATCCGAATGGCGCTGACTCGTCGGCAACCTGGAAAGAACGACCTTGGGCCCTTCCACTGTCAACGAAGGGACCCTCTGCGGGACACCTCCCGCATCTGGCCACGCTCGTATTGCCAACAGAAGAGCACAAACAACGATGGGGCCTGTGCTTACGGAGGAACCACATCGTGCGGTGGATCCTCGACACAAGCCCCGGGGCTGCCGATCCTTCGGCGGAGCAAAACGTCTCGTCAGGCGACCTTCCGTGCTCGCATTCGCCGAGAAACGTCTGCGTCATTAAAAGCAGGAGCACTGCGAATTGACAGACCAATTTGGCTCCCGCGTGCGAAAAACTCCGAACGAGAGCAGGAACGCCAGCGGTCTGGGGCACTTGCGAAGACCTGTCCGTCCCTCGACCGACCTCGGGCCATCCGCGCCACCGCACATCCACGGCGACGCATTTCGCCGCGAGTGCGCGTCAAAATAGCGGACTTGGACAGGACTTACCGACGCCATCCCGATGCTTCCGATCGTGACGGTCTGAACGGCTGAACCGATTGAGGCCGGTCGGCCGATCCCACCAGTGATGCCGTTCGTCCGGCCGCGACACTTCGTCGCCTCGCCGGCCGAGCCACCTGCAATCTGGTGAGGGAGAACCATGTCAGGCAATCGCTGGGCCTTCGCGGTTCTGATGCTGATTTCGCTCGTTCCCGACACCTCCGAGGCATGCCTGTTCTGCCCGGGGCGTCGACGCCTCTTTGACAGCTGCGGCACCTGTGCCGCTCCCTGCGGAGCCCCTTGCTGCGCTCCGATGCTGCCGCCCTCCCCCTGCTTCACGCCCCCGCCACAGCCGTGCCTCGTGCCGCAGCAGGTCACCACCTATCGCGACGTTCCGCAGACCTGCTACCGCCAGGAGCCGATCTGCGTCACCGTTCCGGTGACGACCAGTCGCCAGGTGACGGTTGATGAAGGCTGCTACCAGCAGGTGTGGGTGCCAAAGCTCGTGAGCCGCACGGTGCCGCAAACGGTCTACCAGCAGCAGACGGCCTATCGGACAGTCCCGGTGACGACGATGGCCCGCATCCCCGTGACCGAAACACGGATGGTCCCGATGATGCCAGGGTGTTCGGCGCCGATCGCTCCGGGGTGTAGCGCGCCGTGCTCGGGCGGCACGATGATTCCGGGCGACATTCCGCCGCTCGCCCCCTCGACGCCGGTTCCCTACGGCATGCCGGACCTCCCCGGATCGACCACGACGGTTCCCTCCACGCCCGCGCTCCCTCCGCCTGGATTCGGAACTCCTTCGGCAATGTACAACCCACCCACGGGCGCAACGCCGCTCGTCCCCGTCCCGACAGCCAAAGACCCAGGCCAGACGCACGCCAGCTCGGCCTCCGCATCGGCAGACGAATGGAATTCGGTCGAGCGCCGGGCCGCCTTCTTCCAGCAGGAGTTTGGCTACCGTCCGTTCGGGAACCGCGTTCAGCAGGCGGGATTCACCGCGCGCTAGCCTCGTCGAACAGTTCATCCATCATGCGGATCGCCCGAGGGCGGTAAAGAATCGCCGCGACGCTGGTGACGATCCCGACCGGCAGAACGCCGACGAGCTGAATGGACCAGTAGATTCCCATTCCGACCATCGACCGCAGGACCCCGCGTCCGTTGCTCAATTCCCGGAGCGACTCCAGGAAGAAGATCGGCGGGAGCGCATACGCGGCGACCACGGCGGCGAGCGCCCAGCCCATCCCGGCCAGCGGATCATTCCACATGAGCCCCAGGAAAATGAGCCCGGCAGCAATCCATCCTTCTGCGCGACGGACCGCCCCCCCACGCTTCCAGCCGTCATAGATCGCTTTCCCGCCAAGTGGGAGGAGCGCCAGTGATGAGATGGTGTTGTGCAGGCGCTCCAGGGACGAGCAGGTCGCCGGCGCCATTCCAGGCGCGGCGAACGCAAAGATCATCACGACGCTGACGGCGTACTGCATCGACTCGCTCAGCGATGGAAGAAACGTCAGACAAACCATCGCCACGACGATCGTCCAGGCGATGACGCGTTTCTTCTTTTGCGGAACGCAGTGGTACTCGGCCGCCTGCCACGCGAGAGCATCGTCCCAGACCCGGCGAGACGGTCTCGTCCCGGCGACGTTCCCCGGCCCGGTCGCCGGATCGACGTACAGGGTTCGCCTCAGGAAGAACGTCGCAGCGACTCCCAGCATCAGGGGAATGGCGAGCGCCGCGGCCGCCTTCCATTGGCCCTCTGGAGTCGTCGGCCGGCTGAGCACGTAATTCAGCAGTGAGAGTTCCCTGAGGATGGTGGCGCTGTCGCGAATCGATTCAGGCACGGCATACTGGCGGGCCGTTGCAATCTGCACGGCGTACGACGGCAGGAAGAACAGGGCGTTGCCCAGGATCGTGAGGACGATGGACACCGTGGTGACGGTTCTCTCGAGCCGGCAGCCCCGGGCCAGAAACAGTGAGATCTGGGCATGCGCCAGCATGACGCCCGCGCAGATCACTTCCGCCCAGAGAATGTCAGCCATTGTCGCGCCGCGAGTGGCCATCACGAGCGAGTACAAAGGCAGCCGCAACACCCAGATCGAGCCGTACGTCGCCGCGATGTGGAAGAGCCGGAAGCCGATCCATTGCCCGGGCGCCAGGCCCGCGACTTTCATCAGTTCGAGCATTCCAGAGACGCGGTCTTCCACCAGCCGCCCCGCAACCCAGGCGGGCACGAGGACGGCGATCGCGAAGTGCAGCAACTGAAGGGCCTGAAAAATCCGCTGGGGCCCGGTCGGCCCGCTGAAAATTCCAAGCGGATAGATGATCGCCAGCACGATCGCCAGGTACAGCGCACACACCAGCCAGAGCGTCCGATGCCGCAGATCCCGCCGAGCGGTGCACTCAATCAGCGTCTGCATCGGCGTGCGCAGTGGACATCTCCCGGGGCTGGTGGTGGAGGCGTAGGACGGCGGAATCGAAGTGGTCACACGTCTCGACCAGTCGCTTGCGGCCGGCGAGTCCGGCCCTGCAGGTTCGCCCGGGACTTCTGAAAGGTGGGACGCGCCTGCAGGAGCGGGAACGTCTTAGCTCCGTTCGACAGTCCTCAGGAAGTAGTACGGGATCTGCCGCAGGATGATTCCGTGATAGACAAAGCCGAGCAGGCAGAACAGCCCCAGCCCGGCCCACAGGTTCGTGATCGCGCCAAAAAAAATGCTGACCGCCAGGAACGCGAAGCCGAGAGGAAAAATCCAGAGCGCAAGAGTCACAACGGCCCAGTCGAAACGGCAGAGTCCATTCAGAAAACCAAACGGCGCGCCAAGCGCAATCGCAAACAACAGTCCCAGCAGACCGGCCGCCGCAGGTCCCATGTTCCACCAGATGAACGGCGCGGCCACCGCCGTAACGATGAATTCCGGAATCGAGATCCGGTTTCCGCCAGCCCGCCAGCTGTAGAAAATATCGAGCGGCTCCCGCGGGAGCAGAGCGAGCGTCGCCAGCGTCTGGTCGCGGATTTCGTACGCGAGACAGACACCGGCCTTCATGGATGCACTTGTCATCGCCCGGAAGCTGATCATCAACGCCAGGAGTCCCGTTCCAATCGGAGGAAGCGCGAACTGGGCGATGCACAGACTCATGACCTGGAGGACCGTGAAAGCGATATTCGCATTCGTTCGCAGTCGGCCCCGGCGAAAATGGATGGCCCCGACCTGCCAGGACAGCGCTTCCCCAACGACGCGCCGTGGCGGGCGCCCACGAACGGACCCCGTTCGCGGGGAATCATCGGGAATCACGTTGAAAAATGACAGACGCCAGGCCACGCCGGCCGCCACAAGCGCCGCTCCGGCATGAACCAGCAGCGCCGGGGCCATTGAAAGCCAGTCACTCCAGTCGTCTGGCCGAAATCCGAGATGGACGGGCAACGACCACTGGCTGAAAACCATCGCCCACTCGTTGAGTCCATCGAGCAACCCGGAAGCCGGTCCGGTCGCCATTCGCAATGTCCGCATCAGCAGCCGCGGCGCAAAAAACGCCGCTTCCACGCCGATCAGCACGCTGGCGATCAGCATCAGCGCCGTCTGCGACGACCTGGCCACCTGCGAACACACAATCGCTGTCGTCCCGGCGAACGCCGTCAGCGTCCAGACGACGAGTTCGGCGGTCAGGAAATCGGCGAACGTGACCCCGCCGAAATAATAGCAGCACACAGAAAGCGGCAGCCTCATCAGCGTCAGCGGTACAAGGTGAATCGCCATCGCTGTCAGCCGGAACGCCGTCAACGTTACCGGGCGGATGTTGGTCATCTGGACGGCCGCGAGAAATCCAGTGGCCCGCTCGTCCGCCGCCCGCGAAGCAAGCCAGGTGACGAGCAGCGCATTCGCGAGCGCACTCAGGCACGCGCTGGCAGTCAGGAGGGCAGTCCCCGTCACGGGAAGGCCCATGCGTCCGCGGGACCACGCAAGGATTGCCAGCAGAATCGGGCCGGCCACGAGAAGATAGGAGGCGCCGGTCAGCCAAATCAGCGGCCGCCGCGCATCAAACTGCGCCTGCCAATACAGGAGATAGAGCAGGCGCCTCATGGCATCGCCCCGATGACGACGGCTCCCGAGAGAGCCCGCGACGCGTGCCCCTGCACGCGTCGGCTGACTCCGGACCTACGTCAGGTCCCGATGATCTGCTTGATTTCGGCCGGCGAAATCACGTTTGCGAGCCGGGCACCCAGTTGAGACACGACGCGGGCCGCCGCGTGACTTGCCAGCCGTCCCGACTGCTTCCACGAAAGCCCGTTCGTGATTCCATACAGGATGCCGGCGGCGTACATGTCCCCTGCCCCGGTGGTGTCGATCGCTTTCACTGCGACCCCTTCGATCGGAATCACTTCCCCTTCGTGCATCAGGATCGATCCCTCCGCGCCAAGCGTCATGGCGACGTTCTCCGCGTGCTCGTGGATCGCCTGCGCACATTCGATCGGGTCGTGCAGGCCGGTCAGGGCTCGTGCCTCGTCGAGGTTGCAGAACAGCAGGTCGACCGGCCCTTCGATCAGCTCTCGAAACTGGTCCCGGAAGTACTGAATCAGGAACGGATCGGACACGGTGAACGCCACCTTGACTCCGTTCTTCTTCGCAAGCTCGATCACGCGCATGGCGGCCGAGCGGGTCGGCTCCCCTCCGAAGAGGTAGCCCTCGATGTACACGTACTTCGACTGACGGATCGCCGAGTCGTCAATGTCGTCCGCCTCCAGCTGCGCCGCGAGAGCCAGCGTCGTGAGCATGGTTCGCTGCGCATCGTCGGTGATCAGGATCACGGACGTTCCGGTCTGTCCGTCCACCGGATCCACGGCAAACTGCAGTCCGGCCTCCTGCATGTCGCGACGGAAAAAACCGCCGAGTTCATCGGTTCCCGTCTTGCCGGCGAAAACTCCCTTTCCGCCGAACTGCGCGATCCCCTGCATGGTGTTCGCGGCTGATCCGCCGGCGCACCTGGAGATCGTTCGCCCTTCCAGCGCCATCAGGATGTCCCGCTGCGCCGGCTGCTCGACCAGCGTCATGATCCCTTTGTGGTAACCGAGCTGGGACAGCAGCTCATCCGGAACATGCGCCTGGATATCGACCAGCGGATTGCCAACGCCATAAACATCAAACGACATTCATCAACTCCAGAAGCCTGCTTTCGATGGGCCGACGCGCCGACGGGAAGGATTCTCACCGCCCGGGCGCGAAGAATTCAGAGAGTAGATAGGAAGCCGGCCGTTCGCACGCGCGCCCGGCGCTTTTCCCGCGGCGGAAGCACTCAGGGGATCGACGCTTTGCCGCTGATCCGGGGATCGATTCCGCTCTCGGCGTCCCCGGTTTCCGGATTGAGCCAGATGCTGTGCGCATCCCCCTGCCGGGCCACGCGGTCAAACGTGTGGCCCATGCCCTCCAGGATTTTCACGACGTCGGCGTGCTGCTGGTGGAATTTCGCTTCCGCGCGGATCTTGTCCGGAAACCACTGGTGATGGATGCGCGGCGCATCGACCGCTTCCTGGGCCGTCAACCCGAAGTCGATCATGCCAGTGATCACCTGCAGCACGGTGTTGATGATCGTGCGGCCTCCCGGGCTGCCGGTCACAAGCCAGGGTTTGCCGTCCTTCAGGACAATCGTCGGGCACATCGAGCTCAACATCCGCTTCCCGGGAGCCAGCAGGTTCGGCGCGGTTCCGATCCGGCCGGTCGAGTCGGTGACGCCCGGCATCCAGTTGAAGTCGTTCATTTCGTCATTGAGGATGAACCCCGCCCCCTTCGCGACCACTCGGCTCCCGAAGCTGCTCTCGAGCGTATAGGTCAGCGCGACGCACATCCCCTTTCCATCGACGACGGAAAAGTGGGTCGTGTGTTCACTCTCACCGGCCAGCTTGATGTCGCCGGCCAGTGTGCTGCTCGGCGTCGCCCTCGAGAGATCGATCCCTTTGGCCCATTCACGGGCATGTTCCTTGGAATAGAAGTGCGTCGGGATTTCGGTGAAATCGGGGTCGCCGAGGTAGCGGGCGCGGTCGCGATAGGCGCGTTTCATGGCTTCCGCGAAGAGGTGCATCGTGCGGGGCGACCAGCGCTCGTCCCGCGCGAACTCGAAATTCTCGAGAATGTTGAGAATCGAGATCAGCGTGATCCCGCCGGAGCACGGCGGGGACATGCAGACGAGATCGTAACCGCGGTATGTGCCTCGGACCGGTTCGCGCTGCTTCGCCTGGTAATTGGCCAGGTCCTCCGTCGTGATGATCCCATCGAACCTTTTCATCTCCGCGGCGATCAATTCGGCCGTTTCTCCCTTGTAGAAGCCGTCGACGCCGCGATCGCGGACCCGTTCAAGCGACCTGGCAAGATCGGGCTGCTGCAGCCGGTCGCCAGTCTTCCAGTCGCCGCCGCCCGGCTTGTCGAACACGCGGTGGAGTTCGGCGTGCTCAGGTCCGGTCGAGTCCTTCAGCAGTTCGCTGATCTGTGAGGCGTTCGCCTGGTCAAGTTCGAAACCGTTCGCGGCAAGTTTGACGGCCGGATCGACGAGTTCCTTCCAGGGCTTCGTTCCCAGCTTCTCGTGCGCGAGCGCAAGGCCGCTGACCGTACCGGGAACGCCGACGCGGCGATGGGCTGAACGCCCCGCGGGATTGACGAACATCTCCTGTGTCGCCGCAGCCGGGGCCTTCTCCCGGAAGTCGAACGCCATGGGCGGCCGGCCGTCGCCCGGCCAAACCACCATGAAACCGCCGCCGCCGATGTTCCCGGCCGCCGGATAGGTGGCCGCAAGCGCGAACGCAGTTGCAATCGCGGCATCCACGGCGTTCCCACCCTGCTTGAGGACGGCGGCGCCGGCGTCGGAGGCAGGGCCGCTGACGGAAACGACCATCCCCCGGGACGACTTCACGATGTCGTGAGTCGGCCGGTGCTGCGCCTGGGCCAGCGCTCCCTGAAGAATCACGGCGGCGAGCGTGAACGCCACGGCAGCCGCGCGAAATCGTGACGGCGAGGAGGAAGGAACGTCGGTGTGATCGTCGAACATGGAGCTTCGGCGGTGCTGAAGTCGGAGGGAGCCGACAGGACATTTCGTGACCATCGTCACGGAGCGGCGCATGCGTCCTGCCAGCCGCCGCATCTTCACGACTTCTTCTTCGCCCTGCCAGCCGGCGCAATGCTCACCGAAGGAGGAGGCTCGGGCGATGGGGGCGGCGCCGTGGTGACTTCGGTCGCAACGTGTCTGGAGGCCTCGACCTTCTTGTTCCCGTTGGTTGGCGGGGGAATCAGCTTGAGGACCGCGAGCGAACGCCCCTGCAAAGGGTAGTCGGACCCCGATTTCAGCGACTGGGCGTCGGCCGGGAGGTGGAACGTATCGAGCAGCGCGGCCCACGTCCCCTTCTTCTCGACTGCTGGCAACTTGAAGGAAATCTTCTCGTGGTGCGCGTTGAGCAGCAGCAGCATGCTTTCTCCGACGATCGGTTCCCCGCGCTCGTTCATCTCCCCGATCATGTCGCCATCGAGATAGAGCCCCAGGCACTTCACGAAGCCGGCGGTCCAGGCTTCATCGTCCATGGGCTTTCCATCGGGCGAATACCAGGCGATGTCCTTCTGCTCCTGTCCGCGGATCGATCGCCCCTGGAAGAACTTCTGCCGCTGGAAGACCGGGTTCTTCTTCCGCAGTGCGATCACGCTGCGAGTGAATGCGAGAAGATCCTGCTCGGCCTCATTCAGCTCCCAATCGAGCCAGGTGAGCTCGGAATCCTGGCAGTAGGTGTTGTTGTTGCCCGACTGCGATTTGGCGATTTCGTCGCCGGCCAGCAGCATCGGAACCCCCTGCGACAGCAGCAGCGTCGCGAGGAAATTGCGCCGCTGGCGGGCGCGCAGGGTCAGGATCTCCGGGTTGGTCGTCGGACCTTCCTCGCCGCAGTTCCAGCTCATGTTGTTGTCAGAGCCGTCGCGATTGTCTTCGCCGTTGGCGGCGTTGTGCTTCTGGTTGTAGCTGACGAGATCGTTGAGCGTGAAACCGTCGTGGCAGGTGACGAAATTGACGCTCGCATACGGCCGTCGACTGCTCCACTCGTAGAGGTCACTCGAGCCGCACAGCCGCGTGGCGAATTCGTTGGCCGTACCGCCGTCCCCCTTCCAGAACTGGCGGACGCAGTCGCGGTACTTTCCGTTCCATTCCGACCACAACGACGGGAAGTTGCCGACCTGGTAGCCCCCGTCGCCGAGGTCCCACGGTTCGGCGATCAGTTTCACCTGCGAGAGGATCGGGTCCTGGTGGATGATGTCGAAGAACGCGCCCAGTCGATCGACTTCATACAGTTCGCGGGCGAGCGTGCTGGCGAGGTCGAACCGGAATCCGTCGACGTGCATCTCCGTGACCCAGTAGCGGAGGCTGTCCATGATGAACTGCAGCACCCGCGGCTGGTTCATTCGGAATGTGTTTCCGCAGCCGGTGAAATCCATGTAGTACCGCGGGTCCTGCGCCGTGCGGTAATAGCCAAGGTTGTCGATGCCGCGCCACGAGAGCGTCGGCCCCATCTGGTTGCCTTCGCAGGTGTGGTTGTAAACCACGTCGAGAATCACCTCGAGCCCGGCGGAATGCAGCGCGCGAACCATCGATTTGAACTCGCGGATCGTCTCGTCCGACGTGCCGGCCGAGGAGTAGCGGGTGTCCGGCGCAAAAAACGCCAGCGTGTTGTACCCCCAGTAATTGGTCAGCCCGTTTTCGACGAGGTGCCGATCGTCGAGGCGATGGTACACAGGGAGGAGTTCGATGGCCGTTACGCCGAGCGATTTCAAATGCTCGATCGACGCCTCGCAGGCGAGCCCCGCGTAAGTCCCCCGGAGATGCTCGGGAATATCAGGATGCATCCTGGTGAGGCCTTTGACATGAGCCTCGTAGATGATCGTTTCATGCCACGGAGTCCGCGGCGGGCGGTCGTCACCCCACGTGAACGCGGTGTCGACCACGCGCCCCAGGGGCGCGAACGGAGCGCTGTCCTGTTCATCCTTCGAAAGATCCGCGGCCTCGTCTCCGACCTTGTAGCTGAACAATGCATCGTCCCAACGCACATCGCGGCCGATGGCCCGCGCATACGGATCGAGCAGGATCTTATTCTCGTTGAACCGGTGTCCTTTCGAAGGGTCGTACGGACCGTAAACGCGGTAGCCGTACAACTGCCCGGGCTTCACATCCGGCAGGTAACAATGCCAGACCATGTCCTTGCGCTCGGTCAGTCGAATGCGGGCCGACTCTTCAGTCGCATCGGGCGCATCGAACAGGCAGAGATCAACCGCTTCCGCATTCTCGGAGAACAGCGCGAAATTCACGCCGCTTCCGTCCCATGTGGCGCCAAGTGGATAGGGCCGCCCTTGCCAGACTCGCATACTTCACTCCGCAGAGGTCAATCTCTGTGTCAATCGATTTCAGAGGGCATCATTGCCACGGAAGAGTCGCTGCAGTCAATGCCGCGACAGGAAAATCCTCGAGCGCCTCGGCCACTGGAATCCGGCCGTTGGTGACGGTGGTACGTGCCCCCGTGAACTGGTTGACAATCTCAACCGGCAGCGCGTCGCCGACCACAACCCGCGTTTCACCCCAGAACTCCCGGCCGCACGGAGGGCGCTGCTCCGTCCCGCGCAGTCGGTGAATCAATCGCGGAGCAATCACGACGAGCGACTGCCCGGGGGACTGCCGGGCCCGCCTTGCAAACGCGATGACATGCTCGGCGAACTCACCCTCCACCGCGAGCGGAATGTACTCACCGCCGAGGAAAATGTCGGGCTGCCGGCTTCGAAGTGTGAGCAGTGTCGTCGTGATCAACAGCTTCAGTCGCGGGTCTCGGGGCCCGCGGGCAAGGGCCCGGCAAAGGGCCAGTCGCGCCGTTCCATCGCCGGATGTCGCCTGCACTTCCCCAAGCAACTGTCGCCGCAGCTCGTAGTCGACGGGACGCCGATTGTCGGGGTCGACCAGGCTGAAATCCCAGAGTTCCTGTCCCTGGTAGACATCCGGAATTCCGGGAGCCGCAAGTTTGAGCGCGACCTGAGAGGCGGAATTGTAGAGTCCGCTGTCGATGACCGACTCGTGGAACGCCGCGAAGTCGCCGAGGAACCGCGCGTTGGAGGAGTCGAGCACTTCGGCGACAAATGCCTGCACGGCGTCGTCGTACGCGGCGTTCGGGCTGATCCAGCTGGTATTCAGCTTCGCTTCCCGGGTCGCCTTCTGCATGTAGCGCTGCAGTCGATCGACGAGCGCCGCCAGTTCCTCCTCGCCCGGCGGAGTCACCGGCCACGCCCCAAGCAGCGACTGATAAAACAGCCACTCGTCATTGCGGCTGGGGGCCGGCTGGCCGTCGACGTCGCGGTGGAACTTCTTGTTCACGCGAGACCAGCGCGAGACGGCCTTCTGCCATTCGCCGGGAATCTCCGACAACACGTTGATCCGGGCGCGGACGTCTTCACTGCGTTTGGTGTCGTGCGTCGATGTCGCCAGCATCGTGTTGGGCCATTCCTGGCGGCGGGCGACGTTCTGCCGGTGGAACTCCGAGACCGATTGAACGGCATGGGCCGGCTCGCCCCCCACCTCTTCGAGAGACACCAGCGGCACGAAGCGGTAGAAGGCGGTGTCTTCGACCCCCTTCGCCATGACCGGGCTGCTGACCTGCTGGAACCGCCCGATGAAGAAATCGCGTTCCTCAATTCCTCGTTCATCAAGAACCGGGGGCTGTTCAAGCAGCAGTACGTCGCGGACGAACTGGATCACCGATTCATCGACAGCCGGGTTCCGGCGCCGGGCCTGGGCGGCCGCAAGCTGGACGACGCGCCGGTCACGCTCGGAAACGACTCCCCGGCGGATATAGGACCGATAGACAGCGAAGCTGGCGATGATCTCCCGGATCGCGGAACGGATCGACTGCAGCGTGTAATCGCGCGTAATGCGGTGGCGATTCGACAGTCGATCGAGCCGATGCGCGAGCAACGCGACTTCGCTCTGCATGGCGGCGCTCAGGATCAGCCGCTTCGTGTGGTAGATGATGTCGCGAAGGTCTTCCTCCTGATCGATGTACCTCATCCAGGATCGTTCGATCTTGTGGAGCCCTTCGGCATCAACGAACAGTCCGTTCAGGTGGTTCAGGAAGTCGTAGCCGGTCGTTCCTTCCACGGGCCAGTGCGGGGGCAATGGTTCGTCGGCCCCGAGGATTTTCTCCACGACGACGAACAGCGGCTTCGCTTTCGTGCTGTGCGGGCCGGCGCCGTGATCCTCTCCACGCGATTCGGTCGACAATCCGAACAGTCCCGCCGGATCGGGCCCGCCCAGGTCCCCCCTCAATCTGAGGAGCACCGCGTGTTCGAGCCGCGCCAGCGATTCGGAATCGCCGGCCTCGGCCTGCTCAAACTGGCGCCGGACGATGAGACGAAGCAGTGTCCACTGAAGTCTCCACAGGTATTCCGTCGGATCGAACAGGCCATCGACATGATCGATGCGGAATCCGTTGACGTCGCCTCGCAGAAGCATCTCGAACGGCAGGCGATGCGTCGCGTCGAAAACGTCCAGATGTTCGGTGCAGACGGCGGCAAGCTCGGTGACGTCGAAGAATCGGCGATAGTTCAGTTCGTCCGATCCGGCCTTCCAGAGCACCAGTCGATAAACCTGCGATTCCAGCAGACGATCCAGCAGGTCGAATGACTCCGGCTTGCCTGGATCACCATTGATGGTCGCGACATTTTCTTCGATGAAGAGGCGGATCTCGGGCGACTCTTCCACGACACGCTGCAGGCGTGCCTGTAAGACGACCTGTTCGCGCCGGCGTTCCTCAATCTTCTCCGGAAGCGTTTCCTCGCAGGACGGAAGATACTGCAGCCCGCGGAGAATCGACTGCAGTTCGAGCAGCGGCAGCGATTCGGCTCCCAGCTTCTCCGTAAGCGCATCGATCCCCGGCTCGAGAACCTGCACCCATGTGCGGATCTCCAGTGGCAGGCGTCGTTCGTAGACCTGGACGTAGAACCGGCCGTTGTCGAACACGATCGGCAGTTGCCCCGCTTCCAGCATCTTGCCGTAAAGCTCGCCGAGAACCGGCAGGAGCACTCGGTTTCGCAGCTCCCGTTTGACCGGTCGCCAGTCGATGTCGAAATAGTGCGCATAGGCCGAGGCAGGTCCGTTTGCGAGAACGTCGCGCCACCAGCGGTTCGCGTCGGCCGCGACGCTCATGTGGTTCGGAACGATGTCCAGAATCTGGCCCAGGCCGTTCGTCTTCAGCGCCTGGACGTATTCGGCATATTCCTCATCTGTTCCGAGTTCGTCGTTCAGGCGCGTGTGATCGACGACGTCGTATCCGTGCGTGCTCCCTGCCCCGGACTTGAGAACCGGCGAAGAATAGACATGGCTCACCCCCAGCTTCGCGAGGTAGTCGGCAATCACACGCGCCTGGGAGAAGCGGAAATTGGCCCCCGTGAACTGCAACCGGTAGGTCGCGAGAATCCGATCCTGGCGACCGAGACGTTCGCGAACCTTCAGGACCACCGCATCAATCAGCTCCGCTTCTGACCTCGCATTGTCTCCCTTCGTCGGCTCCAAAGTCATGTGCCCCCAGGTCCTTCCTCGCTCGTGCATCGGTCATCGGTGAGCACCCAGCATCGCAGCACCTCCGCGACACTCCAAGCCTGTGCGCAACATCCACGCGGATGAAATGGAGATTCCGCATCGAAGACTTCGCTCACCGAGCCGATGCATGCTTCACCCAGGTGCTCCATCAGTCCGTTGAGCAACGACCGCGCTTCCGCGCGACGCTCCGGATACACCTTCAGCCACGAATCGACAAACGGGCCAATCAGCCACCCCCAGACTGTCCCCTGATGGTAGGCCGCATCCCGGGTCCTCAGGTCGCCGCGATAGGTCGGCTTGTATTCCTTGTCGTCCGGCGAAAGCGATCGCAGTCCCACCGGAGTCAGGAGCTTCTTCTCCGCAACATCAACAACGGCCTTCCAGCGATCCTCCTTCAGCACGGGATTCGGCAGTGAAATCGCAAACAGCTGGTTCGGCCGTACGGAGGCGTCGTTTCCCCGCTCTCCATCCACGACATCGAACAGCCCGTGTTCATCATCGTTCCAGAATCGGAGATTGAACGATTCCCGGATCTGGGCCGCCAGTTGCTGATAGCGTTTGGCTGCGGCTGTCCCGTTCTCTTCGCCCACCCATCGTTCGAGAAGTCGGACCGCATTGTACCAGAGGGCGTTGATCTCCACGGCCTTTCCGCGCCTTGGAGTCACGACCCAGTCCCCCATTTTCGCGTCCATCCAGGTCAGCTGATAGCCATCCTGACCCTGCCTGAGCAGACCGTCTTTCGCGTCGACGCCGATCCGGTAGCGGGTCCCCCCGACGTGGTGGTCATAAATGTCGATCAGCCGCGGAAGGATTTCCCGCAGCGTGCCGCGATCACCCGTGACGCGAACGTAGCGATCGAGTGCGTGGAAGAACCACAATGTCGCGTCGGCCGTGTGATACAGGCCTTCGTCCTGCCCCTCCGGGAACAGGTTGGGAATCAGTCCGTCGCGGATGTGCTGCGCGAATGTCCGCAGGATGTACCCACCTTCCGACTGCCGGCCGGTCGACAGCGTCAGCCCTTCCAGGCTGATCATCGTGTCGCGTCCCCAGTCGGTGAACCAGTGGTATCCGGCGATCACGGTCCGCCCTTCGTCGCCCGTCGCCTTCGCACGCGCAACATCTTCCGCGCGACCAATCGGGCGGATGACGAACTGGTCTGCCGCCAGTACGAGCTCCCCCCCCACGTCGCCCCGCGCGCACTTCGGCGCATTGGACAGCAGCCGTTCCCGTCGGACGTTCTCGGCGAGGAAGGCCTCGTCCGGCTCCATGGCCAGGATCGTCTTCCATTCCTCGGTCGACGCAATCACGGTGGCATCCATGCCAGGCGCCAGGTCGAACCGGAAGTAGCCAGGACTCCACAGATCACCGACGGACTCGTACCCGCGGCTCTCCTCGATGCGGAACAGCATCTCGTGGAAATAACGGCGCTCAATCGTGAACGCCGTTCGCGTTCCATAGGTCGTCAGCCTGAGCACAGGAAGTTCTTTTCCGGCCAACAGCTCGAAGCGATCGTCCACGACGCGCAGTTCGAATGTTTTCGGCAGCGGGGAATTGACCGGTGCGTCGTGCGACCGGAAATGGACGCTCGGCATCAACTTCAGCCGCAGAATGTCGTGCCCTTCGAGCACCCGGTAGTTCAGGTGAACGGTGTTCTGATTCCGCGGCATGAATAATCGCTTCTCGAGAAGCGTGCCGTTGATCTGGTACCGCCAGACCGGCAGGCCGTTCTCAAGCCGAAACTCCTTCAGGTAGCTCGCTCCATGCACCGCCAGTTCCGGCACGCGTTCTTCGCCGCCGAGCAGCACAATTGACCCGTCTCTCAGCCGCACCTGCTCGGACAGGTGGTTCAGCATCATCATCCGTCCCAGCGGAGCGGGCATCGCCGCGATCAACAGGCCGTGATAGCGGCGCGTTGCGACCCCGGCGACAGTACCGGAGGCGTATCCCCCGAGCCCGTTGGTCACCAGCCACTCACGCGTCACGAGCGGGTCATGAGTCGCCGACGCGTCGGTCGACCAGGGCATCGTGCGGATCAGCATCGTCAAGACTCCTCCTGAGGCCGCGCTGCAAACAGGAGCGCCGAGTGCGCGGGGAGATGGCAGTTGCGTTCAAGTTGAGAGGTTGGCGTCCCCTCACCTCCGTATCGCGGGTCTTCGCTCGACCAGATCAGCGTCCAGCGACAGCCGGCCGGTTCCGCGAGCAAAGGTTCGGGAACCGGGGAAAGGTCGGCGTCAACACCCAGGTTGACGAGCAGCAGCCGGTCCAGGCCGTCGTCAGCGAAGAATCGGATCAGGAACGCCTCCTCAGTGAGCACAGCGCCGTCGATATTCGACGACTCGGCCGAGATGACCGGATCGGTCCGTCGCAGGGTCAGCAGGTCACGGAAGAAGCTCGAGGCCTCCGGATGCCTGTCGACTTCCGACCAGTCGAGCTTCGAGCGCTCGAACGTCGAACGGTCCTGCGGCCGGGGAATCTGCGCCTGCATCTCCGGCGTCGCCAGGCTCGGAAACTGCGCCAGGAATTTGCGGCGTCCCTCGTCGACCAGCGTCGCCAGCTCGGGACGATGATCGGCGAAGTAGTAGAAGTGACTCGTGGCTCCGAATTCCTGGCCCTGGAAGAGCATCGGAGTGGAAGGTCCCAGCAGCATGAGCGCCGTCAACGTGCGATACATCGCCGGCGAGGAAACCACGGCCATCCGCTGCCCGCGGCCAGAGTTCGCGACCTGGTCGTGGTTTTCAATGTACGCCACGAAGTTTGTCGGCGGGCATTGCAGCGCTGGATGACCACGGCGTTTTTCCTGCCACTTGTACCACTGTCCCTGATACAGATAGCCCCACTTCATCGCAGAGATGAATTCCTGCGGAGCGCCGCGGTAGTCGGTGTAATACGCCTCCGCCCGCCCGGTCAGCGCCACGTGCAGCGAATGATGCAGGTCGTCATTCCACAGCGCGTCCATGCCGAAGCCTCCCTGCTCCGGCGCGGCCACGTGATGCGTTTCCTGCGGCTCGTTCTCCGCGACAATGTAGATGCTCCTTTCCTCAGCGGCGTCGCGCGCCGCGGCGGTCATCTCTTTCAGAATGTGCGAACACGACGCGTCGTAGATGTTCTGCGTTGCATCCAGCCGCAGGCCGTCAAGGTGAAACTCCTGGATCCAGTACCGCGCATTCGTCAGAACGAACTCCCGCACCGGCCCTGACTGCTCGCCATCGAAATTGACCGCCTCTCCCCAGTCGGTTTCGTGCTTGCTGGAGAAGTACGAATCGCTGAATGCCTTGAGGTAGTTTCCGTCCGGCCCGAAGTGGTTGTAGACGACGTCGAGAATCACGCCGATGCCCAGTTCGTGCGCCCGGTCGACGAAGCGACGGAAGTCGTCCGGCGTTCCGTAAAGCCTCGTCGGCGCGAACAGGTTGACGCCGTCGTACCCCCAGCCAAACTCGCCTGCGAAGTCAGCCAGGGGCATCACCTCCACCAGAGTGATGCCGGTCTGCTTCAGATGGGGAAGCTTCTGCAGCGCCGACTCCCAGGTCCCTTCCGGCGTAAATGTCCCGACGTGCATCTCATAGATCACCTGCCCCTGCCGCCCCGCGCCGAGCCAGGCCTTGTCACTCCACTGAAACGATGCGGGATCCACCACCATCGACGGCCCGTGCGGACCTTCAGGCTGAAAGCGCGAGGCCGGATCCGGGAAAAGTGTCGTGTCATCATCCAGACGGAACCGATACGTCGCCCCGACCATCACGCCAGGTACGGTTCCCGAGAAATATCCCGTTGGTTCACGCTCGAGTCGCTGCTCGAACGATCGACCGCCGGAAGTCCCGACGACGATCACGCAGTTTCGATTGGGCGCCCAGACCCGAAAGGCCGTCCCCTGCCCGTTTGGCTCGGCACCAATGGGGTATCGCCGGGGAGCATGGGACATGGTTCGCTATCGTGCAGATCAGGGACGGTGGGCCGCACCTCCCGCGCGGCTCTACACCGCGATTTTGCAAACCGCGTACCGTCGCTCATTCCGGCCGTCGCCGAATGAATTCCGAGGCCCGTGCGCTCGTCCCGCATTTCTGCCGCGAGTCTCTGACAAGCCGGCTGACAGTTGCGCGTCCACGCTGGACCGCCGTCGCTCCGTCGCGGTCAGGCCCGGGCAGCTCCCTTCGGAAGATCGAAATAGCACCGATCGAGAAACGGCGCCACGAGCTTCGCCAGCATCGGCAGTTCACTCTCGACCAGGAACGCGTCGTGTCCGTGCGGACTGTTCAGCTCCGTGTAGCTGACATGCCGCCCCGCCTGCACCAGCGCACGGACGATCGCCCGGCTTTGCTCCGTCGGAAACAGCCAGTCGGTGTTGTAGGACACCACGAGAAACCGGGCAGCCGTCTTCGCGAGCGACTGCGACATCGGCCCGTAGTCCCGTTCCAGATCGAAGTAATCCATCGCGCGGGTCAGCCGCAGATAGCTGTTGGCATCGAACCGCTCGACGAAGCGTTTCCCCTGGTAGTTGAGGTAGCTCTCGATCTGGAACTCGGTGTCGTCGTTGATCTGATAGCGCAGTTCTTCCGTATGCTGCAGCCGCCTTCCGAACTTCCTCTCGATCGCCTGTTCGGAGAGATAGGTGATGTGCGCAATCATCCGGGCCAGCGCCAGACCGAACTTGGGCCTGTCCGCCTGCTCGTAGAAGTTGCCCCCGTTAAAGGCCGGGTCGGCCACGATGGCCCGCCGGCCGACTGCGTTGAAGGCGATCCCCTGTGCCGACAGCCGGGCCCCTGATGCGAGCACGATGGCCGAGGCGATGCTGTCGGGCGCATGGGCCGCCCATTCCAGCACCTGCATCCCCCCCAGGCTCCCTCCCACGATCGCCAGCAGCTTCGAGATTCCCAGCGATGCCACCAGCGCCTGATGCGTCCTCACGATGTCCGACACCGTCAGGAACGGAAACTCGGGACCATACGGCTTGCCAACGGCGGGATCGGTGGAGTTGGGACCCGTCGTCCCCTGGCAGCCGCCGAGGACGTTCGCGCAGATCACGAAAAAGCGGTCGGTATCAATTCCCTTGCCGGGCCCGACAAACCCGTCCCACCAGCCCGGCTTGCGGTCTTCCGGATGTCGTCGACCCGCCACATGGGAATCCCCGGTCAGGGCGTGGCAAATGAACACCGCGTTGTCTTTCCGCGGACTCAGTTCACCGTACGTCTGGTAGGCCACCGTAATCGGCCCGAATTCCTGACCGCACTTCAGCAGCAGGGGGCGCGGCGGCTCAAAGAGGGTTGCGGATTGCCGCTGGACATAGCCGTTCGGCTCCCCGGACTCTGGTTGAACAGGTGTTGCGGCAGCAGAGCTCATGGATTCCACTGAAACGACGATTTCGCCGGCAGCTTTTCCGTTGGCGAAGGACCGGGGCCGATTGCCACACGAGGTCCGCCAACGGTTATACTGAGTCGGCAGTCCTTTTGCCTGCTCCCACCCCATGACAGCCGGCTCCGCCTCGGAGTTCGCCCCGCCCCAACTGACTGGCAACCCTTCATGCGGTTCGCTTCCTACACGTTGTTGCTGTTGATGTCGGGCTCTTTCGGCGGGGCAATCGGATTCTCCGCCGAATCGGTGGCCGCGGATCCCGACCGGGAAAAATCCTTTGAAGCGCACGTCCGCCCGCTGCTGGTCAAACGCTGCGGAAACTGCCACGGACCTGAGAAACAGCAGGGAGATCTCCGCCTCGACCTGAAGCCGTCCGTCCTGGGCGAAAAGCCGGGCGAGGGAGTTGTTGTTCCCGGCAAACCCGACGAAAGCCGACTCCTCGAAGTCATCCGATACACCGCGGGCGAGACGCAGATGCCCCCCGCCGGAAAGCTCCCGGCGGTGGAAATCGACATCCTCACCAACTGGATCAAGGACGGCGCCTATTGGCCCGATCACGGCCCGGCCACCGGGACAAAGACCTCGGCCGGTCTCCCGAAGTCGGCCGACGGCCAGTGGGACTTCGCAGCCATTGCCACATCACATTGGGCGTTCGCCCCTCCCGCAAAGCCGGCCCTTCCCGAAATCAAAGACGCGGGCCGGGTGCAGCGGCCGATGGACCGGTTCGTCATCAAACAGCTCGAGGCGGCTGGCCTGTCGCTTTCGCCCCCCGTCGATCGCCGCACTCTGGCCAAACGGGCCTGGTTCGATCTGGTTGGCGTCCCTCCCACCTATGAGGAAGTCGAAGCGTTTGCGAACGATCCCGCTCCGGACGCGTTCGAAAAACTTGTCGACCACCTGCTCGCATTGCCCCAGTACGGAGAGCGCTGGGGCCGGCACTGGCTGGACGTCGCCCGCTATGCCGACACGAAGGGATACGTGTTCACCGAGAACCGCTTCTACCCCTTCTCATTCACCTACCGCGACTACGTGATCCAGTCGTTCAACAACGACAAACCGTACGACCAATTCATCCTGGAGCAACTCGCAGCCGACCAGTTGGGCAAGCCGGCCGGCGACGAATCGCTCGCCGCACTCGGTTTCCTGACCGTCGGCCGACGCTACCTGAACAACCAGCAGGACATCATTGACGATCGCATCGACGTCGTGAGCCGCGGGCTGCTTGGGCTGTCCGTCAGCTGCGCTCGCTGCCACGATCACAAGTTCGACCCGATTCCGACGGCCGACTACTACTCGCTCTACGGAGTGTTCGCGAGTTGCAGCGAACCCGAAGATCTCCCACTGATCGGCGAGCCGGTTGATTCCCCCGAGTATCAGGCCTACCGCGAGGAATTCGTCAAACGCCAGAAGGCCTGCGACGACTACGAAGCCAGGGTTTACGTCGAACTCAAGGACCATCTGCGGACACGCGCCGGCGACTACATGCAGGCGATCCTGAAGGAGGAAAAGAAACTCCCGGAAGGAGTCTCCCTGTCGTACAAGGATGGCGAACCGGCCGATCGCCTCATTGCCCACTGGAAACAGCACCTCGGACGCGTCAAACAGGACCACCCGGTCCTCGGTCTCTGGAAGCGGCTGGTCGACGCACCGGCTGCGGAGTTCTCCAAACGCCTCGCAACCGAGCTGGCCGAAGCGACGCCTCCTCTCAATCCCCGGGTGAAAACGGCCCTCGCATCAGCACCGCCACAGAACATCGTGGAGCTCGCAAAGGCCTACGGTACGCTCTTCGCCGCCATCGACGCGGAATGGACGGCCGCGACAAAGGATGTCCCGTCCCCCCCCGCCCAGCTGGGCGACGCGGATTCAGAAGACGTCCGACGCGTCCTGTACGGTGAGGCTTCCGTCACCAGTTTCCCGCAGTCGGACACAAAGCGGCTTTTCGGCCGGAACCATCGTGACCACCTCAAGGAACTCGAGAAGAAACTGGCCCAGCTGAATGTCGATTCCCCAGGCGCGCCTCCCCGCGCGATGGTTGTCCAGGATAATCCGTCACCGACGGAGCCGGTCATCTTCGTTCGCGGCAATGCGGGACGCCGCGGCGAGAAGGTTCCCCGGCGGTTTCCCCGCATCCTCAATCACGCGGGCGCCGCTTTCCAGAAAGGAAGCGGCCGGCTGGAACTCGCGAAAGCCATCGTCGACCCGGCCAACCCGCTCACAGCCCGCGTGATGGTGAACCGCGTTTGGATGCTGCACTTCGGAACGCCGCTCGTCGCGTCACCCTCCGATTTCGGCGTCCGGGCCGACGCCCCCACAAATCCCGAACTGCTGGATTACCTTGCCGACTTCTTCGTGAAGAGCGGCTGGTCGATCAAGGAATTGCATCGCGAGATGCTGCTCAGCGCGACCTGGCAGCAACAGAGTCTCGATCGGCCCGACGCCCGGGCAGTCGACTCCGAGAACTCCCTGTACTGGCGAATGAATCGCCGCCGCCGCGAGTTCGAATCACTTCGCGACTCATGGCTGGCCGCTGCCGGAAAGCTCGACCCCAGGATGTTCGGCAGGCCCGTGAACATTGAAACGCAGCCGTACACCGGCCGCCGCACAATCTATGAACTCGTCGACCGCAACAACCTGCCAGGACTGCTGCGCACCTTCGATTTCCCGACTCCGGACTCGTCCAGCGCCCAGCGGCCGCAAACGACAGTCCCGCAACAGGCCCTCTACGGAATGAACTCGCCATTCATTCAGGAACTCGCCGCAGCGCTCGCTGACCGGCCCCGCGCCTCGGACAACCCAGACACACGAGCAACTCAACTCTTCCGATACGCACTCGGCAGGGACCCTCTGCCGGACGAGAGTCGAGCATTGACGGAGGCAGTCAGCGCCGGAGCGTTCGACTGGCCGGAGGCCGCCCAGGTTCTCCTGCTGTCGAACGAATTCGCGTTCGTCGACTAAGCTGCATTTCACACGACGTTGAGATCGAGCATTCCTGCCGACTGACGCACGGGGGAACTGAGCCGGAATTGGAGAGAATCGGCCAGCCCGCCGACGAGGGTTTCCCCGGTTCGTCTGGCGAAGTTGGTTTTCAGCGACTGTTCCGTACGACCGTTCTCCTCGCGCAACTCGACCGACCAGCCTCGAGTGGCGATCGAACGTAAACATCTCTTAACAAGTGACTTAGACACATCAAGACCGTGTTTTCCGGCGAGTTCGATTTTTTGGATCAATCCACTTGCAAACGGTAGAACATCTGCCGTACCTTGCCTAAAGCGGCCAATATCGCGCTCAAATTTTTTGTGGAAGAAGGGGCGGAGCAACTATGAATGGACGGCTCAAACAGGCTGTTGTTGGCCTTTTGGTGGCCTCGAGCGTCAGCGCTGTCGGCGCATCAGTCACCTTGTCACAGCTCCAGGGAGCAGCCCGGATTCGCCGAGCGGTGAAGTCGCAGCCGAAGGCCGCGACTCCCGTGGTCGCCCGGGAGGCCTCGGAAACGGCAATCGCCAATAAGGCCGAGAGCCTGGCCGCGGTGTCGGCCAATCTGACGGAACGGGAAGCCGAACGGCTGACCCGCGTCGCCCGCACTCATCGCGTGCAGCTGAACAACGGTTCGATCACTGGTGCGATTCAGTCGCTCGGTGCCGACGGTGCCGTTCGCAACCTGACCGACGTCCGCGTGTCGTTCTTCCAGAACGGCAGCTCGGTCTCCCAGGTTTCGCCGGGTTCTGACGGTGTGTTCCACGCCACCCTTTCTCCGGGCGTCTACACGCTGGTCGCGTACAGCCCGAGCGGCTACGTCGCTTACGGCATCCAGATCGTCGACCAGACGGCCGAGATCCGCTCCGCAGGCTTCGAAAAGGCCGACTCGCAGCTCAATCTGCAGATCGAAAGCCTCGCCGTTCCGCCGGTTGACTACGCAACGGTTTACCGTCTGGCTCGCAGTCACGTGAAGGGCGCGATTCCTGCTACGGTTCCGACCGGTGCAGCCACCGGCAGCGAAGCACTTCCCGACCTGCCTGTCGAAAACGCCCTCCCCCAGACCAACCTGAAGCACCACACCGTTCGCCTCGAAGCGGATGGAAGCCTGATCGGCCGCCTCAAGCGGATCCACCCGCAGACCGGCGATGTCCTTCGCGTCCACTCGCTGAACGGCTTCCTCGTCCAGGGCGGCTCGGTGGTTCACCAGGCCAGCGTTGCTGAAGACGGTGCCCTGAAGTTCTCCGCGGTCAACCCGGGTGTGTACACCTTCGTGACCGCCGGTAGCGAAGGCTTCTCGGCCTTCTCGGTGGTGGTCGCTCCGGCTCTCGCAACCGCTTCGGCCAACAACATCACCCCGGTTTCGTTCCAGCCCGAGGGCAGCCCGCTGACGGGTACCCCCGGTGCTCCTGGCGATATGGGCCCCGCAACGGATCCCCTCGCTCCGCCTTCGAACGATGATCCCGCTGGCACCTTCGTTGAACCTCCCGGTGGAGCTGGCGGCGGCGGATTCGGCGGCGGTTCGGGCGGTGGATTCGGTGGCGGCGGTGCTGGCGGCGGTGGACTCGGACTCGGCGGCCTGCTTGGCCTCGCTGGCATCGGCATCGGTGCAGCAGCCCTGGCCGACGACGACGACGACAACAACCGGCCCGTTTCCCCGGCTGCTCCGTAACCCGGAACACCAGGCGATTCACACAGAAAGGCCCCGCTCACCGCGGGGCCTTTTTTTGTTCACATCCGTTCCTTTGAGACCTGGGGCAAACAGCCGCAGCCCCGTCCCGCTTTCTCCCGCTCGCACCCCTCTTGACCCTTTCTCCACAACCAACATAGAGTCCCGCGCTTCCCGATTCGCTACGGCATGGAAGCCGTGAGAATCGAACGACGACCTCAATCGATCAGCAAGGATGCTCGGTCGCTGTGACGCGCTCATCGGACGATCGCTGTCTCCCCGTGCCCCAGGCGCAGGCCCTGTCGTTTCCCGGCTGGCCTGAGTTTGATGAGCAGCAACGGGCCGCTGTGAACGACGTGCTGATGAGCGGCCGCGTCAACTACTGGACTGGTGACGAGGTCCGCGCGTTCGAATCCGAATACGCCGCTTCACTCGAAGTCCCCCACGCAATTGCCGTCAGCAACGGAACGGTCGCGCTCGAAGTCGCCTTGCGAGCCCTCAGGATTCGCAGCGGCCACGAAGTCATCGTCCCCAGCAGAACGTTCCTCGCAACGGCCAGCAGCGTCGCCCTCCTCGGAGCGACCCCCGTCTTCGCCGATGTCGACAAGGCCAGCGGAAACGTCACGGCGTCGACCATCGAGCCGCTGATCACTCCCAGGACCCGCGCAATCATCGTGGTCCATGTCGCCGGCTGGCCGTGCGAGATGGATGCCATTGCCGACCTCGCGCGGCGTCGCCGGCTCCCGCTCATTGAAGACTGCGCCCAGGCCCATGGGGCGCTCTACCGCGGCCGGCCCGTCGGAACTCTCGGCGACATCGGCTGCTTTTCGTTCTGCCAGGACAAAATCCTGACGACCGGCGGTGAAGGAGGCCTGATCGTCACCGCGCGTGACGACATCTGGAAACACGCCTGGAGCCTCAAGGACCACGGCAAGAGCTGGGACGCGGTTCACAATCGCAAGCATTCAACGCTCTTCAAATGGCTCCACGAGATCGTCGGCACGAACGGCCGCCTCACGGAGATGCAGGCAGCCATCGGACGGATTCAGCTTCGCCGTCTGCCCGAATGGGTCGCCGCGCGCCGCAGGAACGCCGAGATCCTTGATCGACGCCTCGCCGACCTTCCCGGGCTGCGGCTCGTCGAGATCCCCGAGCATCTGCACCACAGCTACTACAAGTACTACGCCTTCATCGAGCCGACGGAACTCCCCGCGGATTGCACGCGCGATCACATTGCAGCGGCCATCCAGAAGCGCGGCGTCCCCTGTGGACCAGGCAGCTGCGGAGAGATCTATCGTGAGCTGGCGATGAAACCCTTCATGCCGAAGCATCGCCGCCTTGTCGCCCAGAGACTCGGCGAAACCAGCCTCATGTTTCAGGTCCATCCCACGCTGGACGTGATGCACATGGAGTTGATGGCGGCCCACATCCGCGATGTCTTCGAACAACTGACCACTCAGTCCGCGCCGTGCGCGGCTTAACACTCGGCCAGGTTATGGAAAAGGACGCCTGAATGCCGAATCGCCTCGCCATCATCCTGCCGGTCTACCTCCTGTTGTATTCACTGTCTTACGCCCTCGCGTTCGCAGTGCGTTTCGATTTCGACGTCCCTCGCGAGTTCGTTACCGTCGCCTGGACGACGCTTCCCTTCGTGCTGGCGATCAAGTTCGGGTTCTGCCTGCTCTTTCGCGAGTGGAAGGGAACCTATCGCTACGTCACGGTCACCGATCTTGCCGCGCTCGGCGCAGTGGCCCTGTGCAGCGCACTGGGCATCCTGCTGATTGACGGCCTGATCCTGTCCGGCGTGCAGATCCCCCGCGCCGTCGTCTGTGCCGATCTCGCCCTCAGCCTGCTGGCGGTCGGCGTCCTCCGAACTTCCTACAGGGCCTACATCGAACTCGTCCGCCCCCGCGTGATCAAACGCAAGAAGCAGCGGGCCCTGATCTACGGAGTGCAGCCGGCCTCCCTGGCCATCCTGAGGATGCTCCAGGCGACCCAGCCCATCGAAAACAAGTACCGGATGAAGGGCTTCATCGATCCGGGGCTCGAAACTCAGAAATCCTGGATTGGCGGCCTGCCGGTGTTTCCCGCGGCCACCGACTGGAAACAGCTTCGCCGGGAAACCAAGGCCCGGCATCTGCTGATCCCGGGGGGAACTCCCGGGCGCATCGTCCGCGACCTGCTTCATCAGTGCGCCCAGAACGGCATTCGCGCGCATGTCATTCCGATGGTGGATGACATGATTCATGGCCGCTTCACGCTCGGCGTCCGCGACGTCACCGTAAACGACCTCCTCCGCCGCGAACCCAACCAGCTCGACCTCGGCGCGATCCAGGATTACATCACCGGACGCCGGGTCATCGTCACCGGCGGAGCGGGAAGCATCGGCAGCGAACTCTGCCGGCAGATCTGGGAATTCGGCCCGGAATCGCTCATCGTTTTCGACCAGTCCGAATTCGGCGTCTTCACGCTCGAACGGGAATTCGCCAGTCAGTACGGCCCGCAGACCGGCGTCCGCTTCATCGTCGCCGATGTGAACGACGAAGCGACCCTCGATCGCCTCTTCGGAGAAGAACGCCCCCAGGTCGTGTTCCACGCCGCGGCGTACAAGCATGTCCCGCTGATGGAGGACAATCCCCAGTCGGCAATCGTCAACAACATCTTCGGCACCAAGACGGTCGCCGCCGCGGCAGATCGCTGGAATGTCGAACGCTTCGTCCTCATCTCTACCGACAAGGCCGTGCGGCCTTCGAGCGTCATGGGGGCGACGAAACTGCTGGCCGAGCGTTTCGTCCAGGCGCTGGCGCGAAATTCCGAAACGCGGTTCATGATCGTCCGTTTCGGAAACGTCCTCAATTCGCTCGGCTCCGTGGTTCCCACGTTCCGCAAGCAGATCGAGTCCGGCGGTCCGATCACTGTGACGCACCCCGACATGAAGCGGTTCTTCATGACGATCCCGGAAGCCGTCCAGCTCGTGATCCAGGCGGGCGCGATCGGTCCGTCAGGGCATGTCATGATCCTCGATATGGGCGAGCCCGTCCGGATTGTCGATCTCGCCAAGGATCTGATCCTGCTGTCCGGGCTGCGCTGTCCCGACGACATTGAAATCGTGTTCTCCGGCATCCGGCCTGGCGAGAAACTCGAGGAAGAGCTTTTCTACCCTGCCGAAGCCGGCGCCCGCCCCATCCACGACAAGATCTTCTGCGGCGCCGCGCCGGAGAACGTCACCATGCTGCGGATGCTCAAGGAACTCAACGACCTCGAGCAGGCGATCGCCGGACCTTCCACCCGCGCACGTGCCGCGCTCGTACGCCTGGCAGAAGGACACGCGGACCGCACGTCGCTCGACCAGGAAGTCGTCCGGGCCGCTTGAGTCGGACCTCAAGCGCGGGGATTCGTCCGTGGTTCATGGAAACCGGGCATCACCTGGATTCAGTGCGATCTGCTACTTCGCTTTGTCGCTGATTGCGACGGGACCTTGTTCGATCCCGACATCCTGCCCGTGCAGATGGCGATCGAAGAACACGTTGATGGTCTCCCGCAACTGGTGGGAACTGAACACGTGGTTCCCCTCCTCGCCCGTGAGCAAGGTGCTGGAAACACCGACGGCGTCGAGCGCCTTGTCGAACGCGACCGCCTGCGCATATGGGACAAGCGGGTCTTTGGTCCCGTGGATGTGCAGGAACGGCGGATCGTCGCTCGACACATGCAGTTCCGGGGACGCGGCCTTCGCGGCCTCCTGTCGCTCACTCACCTTTCCGTCAAACAGCTTCATTACCGGCCCCGGCCGCTCGCCGCTGATCACGCTCCCCTGGCTCTCGAACGTCAGGAAATTGGCCGGACCACAGAAATTCGCAACGCACCGGAAGCGGACGGGCGACGTCGCAGGTTCGCCGATCTCCCCTTCCAGTTCAGCATTGCCAATGGTTGTTCCCAGCAGGCTCACCAGGTGTCCTCCAGCCGAAATCCCGAAGAGCGCGATCCGCTCGACATCAATGCCGTATTCAGCGCCGTGTCTGTGAATCCAGCGCAAGGCCGCCTTGCAGTCGTGAGCCTGTGAAGGCCAGTGCGCCTCATTCGTCAGGCGATATCCCACGGACGCCCCTGCGACACGGCCGCTCTTCAGGAAGGCACTCAGGACGTCGGCCGCATCTTTGCTCCCCCCTTCCCAGCCTCCCCCGTGGATATAAACGACGACGGGAAGCAACTCGGCCGGCTTCTCGACAGGCACGTACAAGTTCAAACGCTGGCGGGGATTCTCGTTCCCGGCATAAGTGAGGTCGTTGACCGCCTTGAATCCGTCCGGAAGGGCGGGCGGCGCCGCATGGGCCGCACTGCACACGGCGACAGACAGGATGACCGCAACAGAGCGAAGCATGGGGATCCTTTGCGACGAAGATGTCTTGTCGTGGGAAAAGCCAGAACCTCACTTGGCCGAAACGTTCACTTGGCCCGGACCTTCACTTGGCATTGAGCAATTCGGCCGACACGCGCCCAGCTGCGACAGCTTCGTCGAGCATCTGCTTGCGTTCGGCCGTCCGCTTGAGAGCATTCACAGCGAGTCGGACGTTCCGGGCATCAAGACCCGGGAGAGCCGCAATCAGCGCTTCGGCAGCCCGCACGTCGTCCATGTCGCCGCAGGCGCTGACAGCTCCCATCTGCAGTTCCGCATGAGTTCCTCGGGACAGGTAGTTGCGCAGCTTCGCCCCGCAGTTGTCCCAACCGAGAAATGCAATCATCCGCAGGGCGTCGTATCGCGTTCCGCGTGTCACTGATTCATCATCCGCAAGCCCGGCGGACTTCTGAATGGCCCACTTCCAGCGACGACGCAGGGCCTCGTCGCTTCCGATGATCTGTTCGATCCGCGGACCAGGCCAGGCGCCGGCCAGGGTGATGCCATTGATCACTCCACCGCCGATGACGACCGCCTGCCAATCGCGAAGGCGCTCCCCGTCCTGCGGCAGCGAAGCTTCCATCAACGCCTTCAGCTGGGCGGCGTCGTTGCGTTTTCCCGCCGCCACTGCGACGCGCCAGATCCAGGGAATCCTCCGGTACTCTTCCGCCGGGTCGTTCCCGATTCCTTTCGCCATTTCCGCGA
The DNA here is from genome assembly GCF_007745175.1 of Caulifigura coniformis. Taxonomy (GTDB): domain Bacteria; phylum Planctomycetota; class Planctomycetia; order Planctomycetales; family Planctomycetaceae; genus Caulifigura; species Caulifigura coniformis. Next base: position 1,400,758 of record NZ_CP036271.1, read on the forward strand.
CGATCGCACCGGCGCGATCGGGATTGGCCTCGATCACCGCATTCCGGACGTCGGCCGACCGGGCGTCATCGAGCAGTTCCGCCGCGGTCGTCGCAACCGGACGGCGGTCGGCGGCCACCGCAAAAGCCAACATCACCAGGGGGATTGCAGACACCCCGAGGCCGAAACCAAATCGCCGCATCAGATCAGACCTGTCAAAGGTTCGCGGAACGAAACGTTGACTTCCGATTGTGGCGACGGTCCAGCCGCGACGCCACTCGTGGCGTGGCTTCCGCCATGTGCCATTCAGCGGGCGCGTTTCCGCGTTCGATGCGCGGCCCCGTCGTCCATGCGATAGATCGATGCCATGCCCCGCACGTGCTGCGCAACCAGCTGCCGGAGTTCGCGAGGCTTGATCACTTCGGCCTGGTCGCCGTATCCGAGAATCCACCAGGCGATTTCCCTGATCCCCTCCACGGTCACGCAGAAATCGACAGTTCCATCCCCCCGGTGCACGATTCTCTGCGTGGGATGCCACGTCACTTCGGCGACGTTCGTAGCCACACGGGGCTGAAAACGGACGACGATATCGGCGCGCTGTTCAGGCTCGCGGATCATATGCCATGCGTTGCCAAGGTACCGGGCGACAGAGAACCGCGGCGGTGGCTTGAACGAATCGTCCGTGAGTGTCGATTCGAGAATTCGCCCGACGTGAAACGTCCGGATCGAGCGGTACAGCGATGACCGCCCGATGGCGTACCACGACCGTCGCGAGAAGAACATCGCATACGGGCTGAGCAGCAGCCCGATTTCACGCCCGTCATACAGGCTGTTGTAGCGCAGCCGCACCTTCCGCTTCTCAGCAACACTCTGCTGAAGCAGTTCAAAATGCGGACGTGCCCGGTCCAGCTTGTGCCTGCGTTCCATCCGGACGTGAACCGCAGAGGCGACGTCGCCAAGGTACGACTTGAGCTGTCCTGCAATGTTGCTGAGAAACTTGAGCGACGCACTGCGGGCCGCCTCCTGAAACGGAATCCCCTTGTCCCGGTCCCCTAGCTCCTGCGTCAGGATGATCAGTGCCAGCGCTTCCTGGAGCGTCAGGTCGGTCGGCGGAAGAAACGAGGCGGCCGGCATGAAATAACCCCGACGCTCGTCGTCGTAGAGAACCGGCACCCCCGACTGCTGAAGCACCTTCAGGTCACGGAAAATGGTCCGATGGCTGACGTTGCAGAAGTCGGCCAGTTCCGGGGCGTTGTACAGACGTCCCGACTGCAGTCGCTCCACGAGCGTCAGAATCCGCCGGATCTTGTCTGTGGAGCCCATGGGAAAACCGCGAATGAAGAATTCACCCGAATGATGCCGTAGCCCAACCTGCAATCATGCCCCGATTCCCCCGACGGAGTATGATGGGCCGCACGACGGCTGTACACATGCCGTTCCAGTCAGGTTGGACTTCAGAATCGAAGAGCGAAGATGGCGCGGGTGGTGCTGGCAATGAGCGGCGGGGTCGACAGTTCGGCGGCCGCATACCTCTTGCGCGAACAGGGGCACGACGTGATCGGCCTGTTCATGCGTTCCGGCGAAGCCGCCGAAACCGTCTGCTCAACCGACCTCCTGCCGGTCGTCTCGATCAAGCCCCACCACCAGGGGTGCTGCAGCGCCTCGGACGCCGCCGACGCGCGCCGCGTCGCGGATCGACTCGATATCCCGTTTCACGCCCTGAATTTCCGCGACGAGTTCACGCGCATCAAGGACTACTTCGCCGATGAATACGCGGCGGGACGGACGCCGAACCCGTGCGCGATGTGCAACATCTGGCTGAAGTTCGGAAAGCTGTGGGATTTCGCCAGGCAGGTCGGGGCCGATTTCATCGCGACAGGTCACTACGCCCGGGTCGATGGCGGTGACGATCCGACCGGCCCGCCAACGCCTCCCTCGCTCAACGCCCGCCTGCTGCGCGGTCGCGACGAAGGAAAGGACCAGTCGTACGTTCTGTTCGGCATCCGCCGCGAGATCCTGGGCCGCGTGCTGTTCCCCGTCGGAGATCGAACGAAGCCCGAGATTCGGGAACTCGCCCGGCTGGCCGGAATCCAGACGGCCGACAAGCCCGACAGCCAGGAGATCTGCTTCATCCCGGACAACGACTACGCGGGATTCCTCGGCCGCTACCGCGAGCCGGTCGAGACCGCGGGCGAGATCGTGGATACCACCGGCCGGGTCCTCGGACAGCACGCCGGCTATGAGCGATACACCATCGGGCAGCGGCGCGGACTGGGGCTGGCGTTCGGCGAACCGCGATTCGTCGTCAAGATCGACCCTGAGTTGAAGCAGGTGGTCATCGGCACGCGGGAGGAACTCGGACGGAGTGCGCTCACCGCCAACCGGCTCAACTGGCTCGTCGACCCGCCCGCCGGCGACCTGCGGTGCACGGCGCAGATCCGTTACCAGCAGCAGGCAGCGTCGGCGACTGCCCGGCTTCTGGATCAGGATCGGCTCGAAGTCGAGTTTGATGATCCACAATACGGCGTCGCCCCGGGCCAGGCCGTCGTGCTGTTTGACGGCGACGTTGTTCTCGGAGGCGGCTGGATCGCCTGATACCCGGTCGCGGCCAACATTCGACCCGTCGCGCGAAAATTGGAACTTGTCAGCCTCGAGGAGCGTCGAAGGATGGGATGACGGTGAGTTCGACCACGCAGGTCTTGCGGGTCATGACGCCGCCAGGGGAGCCCGAAGGGCCTGCACTCCCGCTGCCGTGGATATTGGTTCCGCGGATCGCGCGAGCCGCTCGCCCGCCGGATTCCGAAGTCCTTCCTGCCGTTTCCTTTTCAGTTGACGCTGTTCAAAGTGCCAAGTTAGCCTTTGGTTAGATCATTTCGAGTACCCGGCCCGGTTCCTTCACCGATGCGTTCGACACAGGCCGGTCCGCTTCAGATTTCCTCAGATTTCCGCATTGTCCCGCTGGCTGTCCGCGACCGGTTCGCGGCCGGCGACGACGACTCTGCAGTTGTTCTCCGTTGGTGGAATTGAGGTTGTGGCATGGCACAGAAACGCGCTGCCTGGGGCATCGATATCGGCCAGTCGTCGTTCAAGGCGATCAAGCTGCAGTACTCGGAGGCCACCGACCAGGTTGTCGCGGCGGCCTTTGACTACATCCAGTATCCCAAGATCCTGAGTCAGCCCGACGCGATCCCCGAAGAGATCGTCGCCGACGCCATGAAGACGTTCCTCTCGAGGAACGAAGTCGCCGATGACCTGATCGCCATCTCCGTTCCCGGCCACTCCTCGCTCGCACGCTTCATCCAGCTCCCGCCGGTCGAATCGAGCCGCCTCGCCGAGATCGTCAAATACGAAGCCCGCCAGCAGATCCCCTTCGCCCTCGAAGAAGTCATCTGGGACTTCCAGCCCCTCGGCAGCGGCGTCGAAGAAAGCGGATACCTGCTCGACGCCGAGGTCGGCCTGTTCGCCATGAAGCGCGACCAGGTCAACAACGCGATGCGGCCGTTCATCAACAACAAGCTCGAGATCGAGCTCGTTCAGACCGCCCCGCTCGCTCTCTACAACGTCCTCAGCTTCGACGAACTCGGCATCAAGCGAGGCGAAGCCGTCCATCCGCGGGACGAATACACCATCGTTCTCGACATGGGGTGCGACAACACCACCCTGATGATCTCGAACGGTCCCAAGATCTGGATCCGGAACATCCCCGTCGGTGGCAACCACTTCACCCGGGCCCTGACCAAGGAAATGAAGCTCAGCTTCGCCAAGGCCGAGCACCTGAAGTGCAACGCCACGAAGTCCCCCGATCCGCGGGCCGTCTTCCAGGCGCTCCGGCCGGTCTTCAACGACTACGTCTCCGAAATCCAGCGGTCGATCGGATTCTTCTCGAGCGTCAACCGCCAGGCCAAGGTCAACAAGGTCGTCGGCCTCGGCAACGGCTTCAAGCTGGCCGGCCTCCAGAAATTCCTGCAGCAGAACCTGCAGTACGAAGTCGAAAAACCGGACGGCTTCAAGTCGCTCGCGGGCGACTCCGTCGTCAACTCGGCCCTCTTCGTCGACAACGTCCTGAGCTTCGCCGTTCCGTATGGATTGGCGCTGCAGGCGCTCGAAGTCACCCGCATCCGGACGACGCTCCTCCCGCCGGAGATCGCCACGGCCCGCATGGTCCGTCGCAAGAAGCCCTGGGCCGTGCTCACGGCCGCGGGCGTGCTGGTCGGCGCCTCGGTCGCCATGGTCGGAAACAGCCTGTCCTACGGCGTCGTGAACAGCCCCTACTTCACCGAGGCGGAAGGAAAAGCCAAAACGTTCGGCGATACGGTCAGCTCCGCGGTCACGGCCTATGACGGAGAGAAGGGAACGTTCGCCGGAGCGAAGAAGACCATCGAAGAGCTCGTCGTCGGCCGACGCAGCATGGACTGGATGGAACTCTTCAACGCGATCAACGACTGCCTCCCCTACGACGACAATCCGGCCGCCAAGCCGATCCCGTTGCGCGACGTCGTCTCGGTCACCCATGTCTCCTGCAAGAAGGAACCGGACGTCAGCACGTGGTTTACCAAAGCCACCGGTCCGGGAATGGAGACGCCGCGGCAGACCATGCTGCCGGCGGATCTCGCGGCTCCTCCTTCAGGCACCGGCTTCGTCGTGACGGTGCATGGAATGCACTGGCATCACGATCCGAACGATCCTCTCGGAAAAGACGTGCTCTACCTCCGGCGGACGTTCCTGGCCAACCTCCAGAAAGCGATGCTCGAGCGTTCCGGCTTCACGCGTGACGTGGGCCGCATGGGCATCTCGCACGCGACGGTTGTCGCATTCGAAGAGCAGCGTGAACTCGTTCCCAAGCCGGGCGTCAAGAAGATCACCCGCCAGGGCCGGATCGACCTCAGCACGGCTGCCCCGCAGGGCGCCGCCCCCGGTGCCGTGAACCCCGGCTTCGGCGGAACAGCAATGCCGGAAGGGGACGCCTATGCCGGACAGCCGGGCGATGCAATGGGCGCCGAAATGCCCTTCGGCGGAGCTGCAGGCTCGATCGCCGGACAACTCTCCGGCGGCACTCCCGGAGCCATCCCGCTGCAGCCCGGGCAGGAAGTCCCCCCCGAGTACAACGAGGATGAGTACGACCTGCTGCACAAAACCGTCTTCCAGATTCAGTTCATCTACCGGCCGATCCCCAAAGGGCCCGAGCGCGACAAGCCTCGCGAAGAAGCCCCCGCGAGCGATGCAGCCAGCGAAGTCGATTCCGGCGAAGCGGTGTAGTCCAGTTTGAGAAGCGGCAGTTTTCCAAGCGTCAGTACAGCTTTCGTGACCCAGGTGACTTATGGACAAGCTCCAGCCCATCATTAAGCAGCGATTCTGGATCCTGCTGGGGCTCTGCCTGATTCTGGCGCTGTTCGGCTTCTTCAAAACCCAGTCGGCCATCGTCGCGGCGACGACCACCCGCGAGGAGGCCCTCAAGGCCACTCTGGCGGCCATCCCGACGGGGAACGAAGCGAACACCACCTATGTCGAGCACCTGAAGAAGATCAACGAAGACTACAAGGGCAAGATCGACACCACGGTCGATCAGTTGTTCGCCGACCAGCAGGCGCGGATGACCTGGCCCGACCAGATCGCGAAAGAGATTCCGAAAGATCCCAAGGGCGTGCCGCTTTATCGGGACAAGGAAAAGGTCCTCAGCCCGGTCGCCACACGCACCTATGCGACGATCTATAAGCAGCTGATTGAAGAACTCTGGAAGAAGGCGGAACCGGTTGTCGAAATCGCCCCCCCGCCAACCGCCAACGTCGGCGGACTCCCCGCGCAGGGGCGGAACAACGAACTCCTCCGCGGCATCAACAGCGGCCAGTTCCGGCCGCGAGGAACCGCCAAGACCCGCAAATTCCTGACCGGCCAGACCATTCTCTACGATCAGCCCGGCTATCCGAAGCGAACCTGGCCGCAGAAGGTCTATATCGATCGCCAGGCCGTGCCCCAGAAGGTGCTGCCCCAGTTCCCGTCCCCCGAACAGGTGTGGGACTGCCAGGAAGACATCTGGTTCACCGAGTTGATCTTCGAAGCAGTTCGCAAGGCGAATAAGGATGCGGAAGACGTCCTCGCCTCCCCCGTGCGCCTGATCAGCCGCATCGAACTCCGCGGCGGCGCGGGTGCTGAGGCCGCCGCCGGCGGCGGCATGGAGGGAATGGAAGGCGACATGGGCATGGAAATGGGCATGGACGCCGGAATGGGAGGTGACCCGGGCATGGGGGCCGACATGGGCATGGGCGCGATGATGGCCGGCGCCGCTGGAGTCCTCACCCCGCCGCTCACCGAGTTCGACGCCAATGAAGTTTTCGGCCCCGATGTGGCCGCCATGGCCGGCGGCTCCATGGATGGAGGAATGGGTGATGAAATGGGCGGCGACGCTTCCGCCATGGGAATGGATATGGGGATGGGAATGGGCATGATGGGCCCTCCCCCGACCCTTCGCTGGGTCGCCCTGGCAGACGGAGCAAAGTTCCGCGAGCGCGGCTTCTACCTCAGCGTCATCATCAACCAGCAGCGGATTCCCGACTTCCTCGTCTACCTGTGCGAAAGCGCCTGGCCGACGAAAGTTCTGCGGTTCCAGATGGGCCCGAACCCGTACCGCAAGGATATCCCTGCAGCGGGTGGCATGGGTGGCATGGGTGGCATGGGATATGACCCCTACGGCGGCGGCGCGATGGGCGAAAGCATGCCGATGGGAGGAGGCAACTTCGGAATGGCCAGCAACTACGGCGTGGGGGGGGAAGCTGGGATGGGGATGGGCATGGGAATGGGAGGCCTCGGCAGCGCGGCCAACCGTTACCCGGGAGGCCCTCCGCAGTTCGCCTTCACCAACCGCGACCCCTTCAGCGGCTCCCTGAACGCCCCCGATCTCGTTCAGCTCGATATCGCCGGGATCATCACCTTCTACGTTTCCTCGGAAGCGGCCGCCGAAACGACGGCCGATGCCGCGGTCGATACTCCCTCCGCACCCGGCGGCGAAGAAGAACTCCTGAAGGAAGCAGCCAACGAAGCCGCCGCCAAGCAGGATCCCGCAGCGACACCGGCAGACGGAACCGCTCCGGCGCCGGCAGCAACTCCTGCAGCCGCGGGGACTGAGGCGACGCCCGGTGCAACACCTCCCGCAACCGAGGCGCCCCCTGCGACGCCCGATGCGGCGGCCCCGCCGTCAGCGGAACCTCCGGCAGCAACGCCGCCCCCGGCGGCGCCCGAGAACTGATTTCAGCAGCCGCCAACCCGGTCAACGGTTGGTGCGAAGCGGGATACCACGAAGCCGAACCACGACGACAAGTCACCTGCGTAGCGGACGACCAAGGAGAGTGCGATGGGCAAAATCAAGAAGCTCTTGATCAATCATGGCGAAAAGATCGGCATGGCGGTCGTGGCGCTCATCGTCCTGGCGGGTCTCGCCGGCACCGATTGGGTCCCCTACGACGGCACCCCCGGCGCGATCACCCAGAAGGTGAGCGAAGCCGAAGCCAAATGGGTCCCCGCGCAATGGCCGGAAGAAGAAGCGACCCAGTTCACCATCAAACCCGAAGATGAACCGAAGGCCATTGTCGCCGCGCATATCGGCAACGCGATGCCGCTTTCTGAGTTCATGCTCACCCAGAAGTTCGCCCGCAGTCCCTACGAGCAGACGGCGCCTCTCAAGAATCCCGAATGGATGAAGCTCGAGGCGCCGATCGCCAATGGCGGCCGCGTTCTGCTCGCCGTCGTGGACGAGGAATACCAGAAGGAAATGGAACTCTTCCAGCAGGGGCTCGGCCCCGATGGCAAGCCCCTTCCGACCGGAACGCTTCCCGGCGGCAGGAACCCGATGGATGACAACATCCCGGATGAATTCCGGCAGCGCCCCACGCAGGCGCTCGGCGGCATCGGGGCCGAAGGTGTGACGCCCGGAATGGCCCCGGGAATGGTGCCAGGCGCTGAAGGCCTGACGCCCGGAGGCCCCGCGGGACGAGGCCGCAGAGGACGCGGAGCAGCCGCGACCCCCGAAGCCATGCCTGGCGACCCGTATGCCGCCGGCATGATGGAAGGAATGGGAATGCCCGGCGCGGCTGGCGGCGGACTGCCGGCTGGTCAGACCGGACGCGGATTCCACTACATCTCGGTCCGCGCCGTGTTTCCGCTCCGTGAGCAGATCTACAAGGTTGCCGAGGCCACGAACGTCCAGCCGCAGCAGGGTGGCATCAACCTCGAAATCCTCGACTACCAGATCGAACGCCAGACGAAACAGGAAAGCGGCGATCCGTGGGGCGGCCCCTGGGAGCCGGTGGATATCAACACCTCGGCCGACGTGCTGACGAAGATGTCCGTCGGACTTGAGCCCGACGTCGTCTACACCTCGCTCACCGACCCGGCGATGACCATGCCTCTTCCGGCACGCGTCTCCGGACAGTGGATGAAAGACGTCACGCATCCCCGCATCGAGAAATTCACGCTCACCCCAGAGCAGATCCAGCAGGAAGTCCGCTTCCAGCAGGAGGCCCTTCGCAGGCTCGAAGAGCTCAAGAAAGAGCTGCCCCCACCGCCGGCCCAGAAGGCCGGTTGGTCGAACCTCGTCATCAGCGGAAGCCAGCTGACCGGCGCCGTCATGGGCGGAGGCGCCTACGGCGGTGGACTCGGTGGAATGGGCGGTTACGCGATGCCCGAAATGTCGATGGGCGGAGGAATGGGGGCGGAAATGGGCGGCATGTCGCCCTATGGCGCCGGCGGCGGAACCATCGGAGCTCCCGGAACCGGCAAGCCCGCTCCGAAGGTCAAGTCGATCGAAGAACTGCTGAACATGAAAGACAAGGACCTCGCCAAGGAACTTGCCGACTATGTCGACAAGGTGGTCACCGCAGCCGGCGAACTCCTCCTGTTCCGCTATATCGATTTCAGCGTCGAGCCCGGCAAGACGTACCGCTACCGGGCACGGCTGGTCTTCAGGAATCCGAACTTCGGCCGCAGCGCCGAGGCCGCCGGTGGCGACACCACCGTGGTCACGGGCGAAACGCGCACCTCCGACTGGTGCGAACCCACCACGCCGGAAATGGTGCAGAAGGACCAGCAGACGTTCGTCACGGATGTCCGCTCGGCGCCCGGTACGGCCTACCCCACTCCCCAGCTCAACGTGTTCCAGTGGGATGCGAAGCTCGGTTCGCTGCAGCAGGCAGTCCTGAACGTCAAGCTCGGCCAGACGATCAGCGGCAAGGCGCGCATCGACGTGCTCGACCCGGCGAAGGCCAGCTTTGAAACAAAGGAATACGCGTTCCAGTCGACCGACTATGTCGTCGATGCCCAGCCCGATGTTCAGCTGGAAGCCTCTGCCCATCCGGACGTGAAGGCGGTCGGCGGAAGTCGCGGCGATCTGATGCTGCCCGAGCAGGTGCTCGTAGCGCTGTCAGAAGGCGGCGTCTCGATCCTGGATCCCTCCGTCTCCCGTGCCGCAGAGCAGGCCTCGAAACGCAATCTGGAACTCCAGAACGAGTACTGGAAGAACCTGAAGGAATCGCAGAATGCGGCCACCGACCCGCTCGCCGCCGGTAGCGCCGAAGCAGGCGTGGCTGGTGAAATGATGTACGAGGGGGGATACGGAATGAGTGGACGCGGCCTCAGCCCGCTCTCCAGCCGGAACAAGAAGAACCGTCGCCCGGCCATCCCGATGGGGCCCTGATTTCCGCCCCCCACCAGACGAGATCAGGCCGCTCCGGCTTTCCCCGGAGCGGCCTTTTTTATGGCCCCTACTCACCGCTTTTTGGGAGTGCTCGGCCGGGCCGGCAACTCGTGGCTCGCGCGGAGAATTTGCGATTGCGATTGCAGCTTCTTCTCGAAGGCCAGGGTGGATTCGGTCGCGGGCATCAGGGGACGCAGGACGTCGCGATGCCGGGCCACCGCGGCCACGCTCTCGGCGGAGATGCTCTCCAGGATCCGCAGGAATTCGCGGTAGGCGACGGCTTCCTTCAGCATCGCCGAGAGGAGATCGGCCCGCGCATTGCGAACTGATGGCGACAGCCGCGGATTGCGGTCGAGGCCGTCAAACTCGCTGCAGAGCGATGCAATCGTACGATCGGCCTGTTCGCCGAACGCTGCAAGATCGACATTCGGATCGACCGATTCTCGAACGACGGCCGCGGACAGTCGGACGAGCAGCGACGCGAATTCTTCCGGGGCGACGCCACAATCGCTGAGCGCGCTGCGCACGCCCGTGTCGCGTTTCCAGAACCGGGCCTGTGTCTGCGGGCTGGAGGACGAGCGGAACTCCGCCTGCCAGCGGTCCACCAGGCTCTGGGCCCCCGTGGCGAAAGACAGGTCGAGTTCCGAGGCCGGTTGAAACGCCGGCGGTTTCTGGCCGGGAAGCCGACTGACGATCTCGAGAAACACGCGCACGTCGTGTTCGGTCAGATGCCCGTCGGTGGTCAGCGTCACGCTCTTGGGCACGGCCGGCTCAGGCGGCCTCCCGCAACCGGCGAGAATGCCGAGCATGGCGGTGAGAAATCCGCGTCGTTGGAGCATGGCGCCGTCCCTGGCCTCAGAATTCGTGGGCCGGACAGTAGGCCTCTCGTTTCGAGAGGTCAACGCGGGATCTCCCCGCCGCTCCCCGACTCGCCAACCCGGCCTCTGCAGCGGCCGGGTGTCGACGCGGGGGGAGCGTCGACCAGCCTCAGCGAACGGCGACTTCGACGGTCTGCCGCAGCGATCCTTCCCGCTTGATCGCTTCGTACACTTCCTGGCGGTGGACCGGCACATGCGTCGGGGCCTGGATCCCGAGACGCACCTTATCCCCGCGGATGTCGACGATCGTGATCACGATATCGTCGCCAATCATGATGCTTTCATCGCGGTGACGTGACAGAACGAGCATGGCTGAATCTCCTGTTGCCGGGCCGGCGGGAACACCGCGGCTTCGGTCCCTCGAATTGCTGGGTGAATGACGACACTACGGCCCGCAGTCGCCGGCCCCGTCGGGCTCTGGCCCGCTCGCTGACCGCCGGTTCCCGGCGTCTCGCGTTCGAGGCGACTGCTGGACACTAAGAGAATCGGCCAGTTGAGAGTCTGGCCACTTTGCGTCAACAGCGAAGACTGCAAAAACAGGCAAGGCAGCGTGAAGTCTGCCGGTTGTCCGGCCTATGCCGCTCGCGAAGGGTCGCCGGCCCCCATCAACGAGAGAAGTCGATCCTTGAACGCCATGTCCGGCGCCAGGCAGGGATGCTTGTACTGCTCGAGGCTCCCCGATGGCCTCGACTGCCTCTCCCGCACGAGCGCAGCCCACGTTCCAGGCCGCACGTCGACGACGCGAATCGCCAGCAGGCGGCCGGTTCGGCGCTTCTCGTCGTACTCGCAGTTGACCTCTGCGAGATTCCGGTCGACAGATTCTCCCAGTCGCGTGGTCAGGTCCTCAGGGACCTCACCCGCTTCGACGAGCAGCTGGTAGCCCGGCGGGTCCCCCCAGACGGGAGTCAGCGTGAAGGCCGTCAGCCGCAGGCCCAGCGTCGTACACGCCCCCGTGACGGCCGAAACCGTCTGACTCTCGGTGATCTTCTCCCCGGTCAGGTTCGAAATGTGAGCCCCCTTGTGGAGGAACTCGATCAACGGCGTCGTTCCTTCAACGCCGTTCACCCGCACAACGTCGCGGATGTCGTACCGGTAGAGGCCGCACGAGGTCGTCAGCAGGATGAAGTAGTTCCGGCCGACCTCGAGTTCATGGGCCAGCAGCACTGTGGGCTGGGTGGAATCGATTTCCTCTTCGGGAATGAACTCGAAGAAGTGACTCGTCACGTCGAGCGGCGCGGAGCGGGTTTCGTCCCCCAGCGTGAGCGACATGCGGGCTTCGCTGGCGGAGAGGCCGTGATCGCGGATCGTGACGCCGGGAAACTGCTCGCGAAGACGCGGGAGATAGGCGGCCGCGCTGCCTGCGGTCCAGACGGCGAGAACCTGCATATCAGGCCAGGCGGCGTGCAGGGTCAGTCGCCCGTTCTTCGACGCGGCGGCCTCGAGTGCCCTGGCCCGTGCGGGATCTTTTCGCAGCCTCAGGGTGCGGAGGATCTCCGGGGGAATCGGGGATGGAGAGGTCAGCGTGCCGTCCGCAATGTCGCGGATCAGCGATGCCTGGTGTTTCGCGGTCAACTCACCAAGCTGGATCAGCGTGCTCGGATTGGCCGTCATGGCCATGCCGACGATGGGGTCGGCCAGGGCAAAGCGGAGGGTGGCGTAGTACTTCGCGTCCGGGTCCGCGATCCGCACGACGCCCCGCGGGACCGAGTACATCGACTGCACAATCGGGTTCTGAATGTGCTGGACGAACCCGGTGATGTTGCCGCAGGGGGTGCCGGCCTCGGTGCGGCTTTTGTCGAAGTTGCTGGCAAGCTGCAGGATGTGCAGCCAGTGCATCCGCGGATAGTTCTGGTAGATGTCGATCCCCCAGGCCTGCCAGCCCCTGCGGTAATCCGCGAGGTACTGGCGGGTGATGGGGATGTATTTGGGCTCGGCCGTCGTCCCGCTGCTCATCGCGAACATGAGCGGCTTCTGCCCCGGGCCGAGCAGGGCGCTGAACTCGCCCCGCTTCATGCGCTCGACGTAAGGCCGGGCCCGCTCGTAGTCGGAAATGCCGATCCGCCGCCGGAACTCGGCGACGGTCGAAACGCCATCCAGCCCATGATCGCGTGAGAAGGCGCTCCCTGCATGCAGCCGGAGCAGCCTGGCGAGCGTCTGTTCCTGGCAGGCGCGGCAATCCTGAAGCGCTGCGAGAAAAGCGGCACGATTGCGCCGCGCTTTCGCACGAACGGGCGTCCCGAGCGCGTAGCGCAATCGCTGCAGCATGCTCGCCCTCCCTGCCCGAGGTCGCGCACAGATCGCGACCGGCGTCCTCCTGACGGCAGCGTGACCGCTCAGGCCACTTACTTCTTCGCGGCGGCCTTGGCAGCCGGAGCCGCCTTGGCTCCCTTGCCCTTGGCGCCCGCGTCGCCTTCTTCTTCGGTCTTCTTCTTCTTTTTCTTGCCGATCGCCGACTTCACGACGCGGATCTTCGGCAGGCCGAATGCGCTTTCGGTCCCGGCCCAACGGTCTTCGGCCTTCAAGAATGCGATGCGTTCCTCGCGCTTCAGAACATTGCGCGACCGAGCGAGACGTCCCTTGCCACGAAGACTGCTATCAATACTCACGAAATCACCTGTACCGCCTGGAACCCGAATCGAAGCGAGGCAGTGTACATCTCAGACCCGCCGGACGCAAACGCGGATTGTTGGCCGCCTTCGGCCGTTCATCCAGCCGGAAATCCACCGAAATCCACCGGGAAACGGGCATGATTCCCCGGCCGTCCCGGCGGAAGCCGCCAGTCCCCGCCCGGGATCGGCCGCTCCGGGGGTCCGGCCGGCGGAATTCGGGCATCTGACGGATTGGTGGTGATGGCGTCCATGGCTCCTCCATCATCACGGCCGGGGTTGCGCGCGGGCTCGGTCGGTCAGAGCCTCTGGCGTGCATCGGTGGAGCCCCCTGTTTATTGTCATTGTCCCACCGAGTTCTCCGCGAACGAAGAGGTCCCGCCATGCTGCTTCGAGTCGTCGTCGCCTGCTGCCTGTTGAGTCCCTCCCTTTCACAGGCCGCCGAAAAGCCGTTCGACTCGTCGAACGGCGACGCCCTGGTCGCCGAATATTTCCGGCTCGAAACAGGCCGGCTGACCCGGGAGACGGCCGACCACGTCCCCGACCTGGTCGATCCGAAGGTCCGCCAGGAACGACGCCGGCAGCTGAGGGACATGCTCGGCATTGATCCGCTCCCCGAGAAGACGCCGCTGAATGCCGTCGTCACCGGGACCATCAATCACCCGGAGTTCACGGTCGAGAAGCTCCACTTCCAGTCGTCACCCGGCCTGTATGTCACGGCCAACCTGTACATCCCCAGGAACCTGAAGGGGAAAGCTCCGACAGTCCTGTATGTCTGCGGACACTCGGTGCAGAAGAAAAATGACATCAGTTTCGGAAACAAGGCCGGCTACCAGCATCATGGTGGATGGTTCGCCCGGAACGGATTCGTCTGCCTCACCTTCGACACCCTGCAGCTCGGGGAAATCCCGGGCATTCATCATGGCACCTTCCGTGAAAACCGCTGGTGGTGGCTCCCCCGCGGATATACGCCAGCCGGTGTCGAGGCCTGGAACTGCATCCGGGCGCTCGACTACCTGGAAACGCGGCCGGAAGTCGACGCACAGAAAATCGGCGTCACCGGCCGCTCCGGCGGCGGCGCCTACAGCTGGTGGATCGCGGGGATCGACGACCGCATCCAGGCAGCGGTTCCGGTGGCCGGAATCACCTCCCTGCAGAACCACGTGGTCGATGGCGTGATTACCGGGCACTGCGACTGCATGTTCCAGTGCAACACCTACCGCTGGGACTACTCCATGATTCCCGGCCTGTTCGCCCCGAAGCCCCTGCTGATTTCGAACACGGACAAGGACCGGATCTTCCCGGTCGACGGCGTGTTCGACGTCTACATGAAAACGCGGGGCGTCTATGCCGCCCTCAAGGCCGAGAAGAACCTCGGGCTGCAGATCACCGAAGGGCCGCACAAAGACACCCAGGAACTGCACATCCACGCCTTCGTCTGGATGAACCGATTCCTGAAAGGCGAGGAAACGCCGATCGAGGATGTGGCGGTGAAGTTCTTCCAGCCGGAGGAACTGCGGGTCTTCGACCAGCTTCCTAAAGACGAAATCAACACCCGGATCGATGAAGTCTTCGTTCCGCTGGCCGCGACGCCAGCGGTCCCGGCCGGAAAAGAGGAGTGGACCAGCCTCGCCAGCCGGCTTCGCGAAGGGCTGGACGACAAGGTCTTTCGCGGCTGGCCCGACCATGAGCCGACCGCAGCCGAACTCGAGGTGAAGCTCGTTTCGGAGTCAACGCGCAACGGCATGCGGATCGAGAAGTACGAGTTCACGAGCCAGCTCCCGTACCGCCTGCCGCTGTGGGTGGTCAGCCACGGCGAACAGAAAGGCCCCGCAACCGTCATCCCGGTCGACGACCAGGGCTGGCCGGCACTACAGGCGTGGCTGGGTGAAATGTTTCCCGTCCTCGGAATGATGGGCAGCGGAACCGCCAACGCGGCACTCGCACAGCGGTGGAAAGGACTGCTCGAAGCGCCTGGCTCGACGCTGGTGTTCAGCGCGCCGCGGGGAATCGGTCCAACCGAGTGGACGCGCACTCCGCTTCCCCGGGCCCACCTCCGTCGCCGGTTCGCCCTGCTCGGCCAGACCGACGATGGAATGCGGACATGGGACGTTCGCTGCGCCCTCAAGGCCGCCCGCTCGTTGGGCGGCCTGCAGGGACGCCCGGTGCGGCTCCTCGGGACCGGGGACGCCTCGGTCTGGACGCTCTACGCCTCGCTGTATGAGCCGCCGACTGAGGGAGTCACGCTGGCGGGGCTTCCCTCGACTCATGCCGAAGGGCCGACGCTGCTGAACGTCCTGCGAGTGCTGGATGTCCCCGTCGCCGTTGCCCTGGCGGGCGGACACGCGCCCGTCGTCGTCGAAACGGGGGATCGCACACAGAAATCGGTCACCGACTTCGCCACGCAGACGGCGGCTCGTGTGCAAGGGAACGTGATCCGGATCGAAGCGAAGTAACGCGACCCGGGCTGGTCGTGAAACGAGGCGGGGCCGGTCGATTCGACGCGGCCCCACTCCCGAATGTCACCTGCCAACCGACGTGGCGGCCCCGAAGCGGCGTTACTGCGGCGGCGGGGCGCCGGGAAGTTCCTCGACCGCCGGCGCGAGGGGCGGCGGGCCGAGCGGCGACAGCGCCGCGAGTTCCGGCTTCCACGCCGTCTGGTCATCGAGGGAGGCGTCGTTCACCTTTACGTATTCGAAGCGGTGAATCGTCTCACGAGAGCCGGAAGGATCGACGAGCCGGGTCGCGGTCGTTCGATAGGTCTTCGGATCGAGCATCACGCTCAGCTGTTTGATGTGCCTTCGGTCCTGGGAGGTCCGCGGAACGCCCTCGAGGTGAATCTGCGTGTCGCTGTTTTCCTCGACGCTCCATTCAAACCGGTTGAGCATCTTTTCGGCCCGCAGGTCGACAACGGCGGGAAGCGCCTTCTGCGGCCCGGCCAGCACCTGCCAGATCACGTCCCACGAGCCGACCGTCTGGATGTTTTCGCTCATCCGCTTCGGAATCGGCAGTGTGTCGTAGGTCTTTTCGCGTTCGTCGACAATCGTGACATTCTCGCCGCTCCACCAGTAGAGCTGCGGCTTGGCAGCCGCGACGGCCATCTTGCCGCCGGTGGCTGTGGAAGGTCCTTCCGCGCGCTCGACGACCGGGGCCCCTTTCAGCGTGTAGAGCCCCTTGTTCGGCGCCACGTAGATGAACTTGCCGACACCGCGGGTTTCGACTTCGAACACGGAATCGCGATCGAACCGCTTGAAGTTGATCTCGACCGATTTCAGCGCCATCGTGGCCTGTTCCCAGCGGGACAGGACCTCGAGGACCGCCGGCGTGGCGGCCGCATCGAGTTCGGCATTGAGCATGCTCGCCGAAGCTTGTTCGACCCCGTCCCCTTCGCTGCGACTCAGGAAGCCGCCGCGAAACATCCGGGGGCTGTCCACTTCGTCCATCGGGTAGAGCTTCGACACGGCCTCGCGCGGCAGATCGGGACCGGCGCCCAGCCAGGTGACGAGCCGGGGACTGTGGAACTCGGTGTCGAGAACCACGTCAAAGGCGAGCATGGCGCCGGCCTGTTCGGGGGACGCGAGAGGGGGCATCACCCGCGCCGAAGCGGAGGAGGCCTGGGACGCCAGCGGGCTGGTCGCCAGGGCATCGTGCGAGCGGGGAGTCGCCCGCAGCCGCACTTCCCCTTCGCGCTCTTCGATCACGCTCCAGCGGAACGCCGTTTCCAGCCCGGCCTGTTCGACCGGGCCGAAGAACGCCGCCATGTATTTGAGGACCGAGTCCGGATATTCGTCGCCGTAGCGATCGGTGTACTGGTCGAGATCCGCTTCACGGACGGTCTTCGACAGGCTGGCCCAGCGGGTCAGGTATTTCGTGGGGGAGGGCGGCGCAGGCTCGTTCGCGAGCGTGCCCCAGGCGAGGCCGAAGGCGGATGCGAATCCAATCGCGGAAGCGGTCCAGCGCATGTGTTCGTCCCTGAACGTAGTGTTCCGCGCCGGTCGATGGCTTCGCCGGCGACGGAATGCCGCAGTTTGCGGCGGCGGACTCTATCCAACCCGCCCCGACTGCGGAAAGACCGACTTTTGCCCCGGCACAGCACCGTTTTGGAGACGTCCCTCGACCGGCCCGACGCCCCCGGAAATAATCAACCGCCATGGAATCCAATGAACTCACCCGGGTTGACACCGTGTCTCCGGTCGTCAACTACCTTGTCGTCCAGCGCGGACCGGCCCGGCTCGAAGTCGTCGACCTCATTCCCGGCACCCGGCTGACGATCGGTCGCAGTCCGGGAAACCGCATCGTCATCCCCGACCCCAAATGCAGCCGGCAGCACTGCGAGATCTACGGCCGTGAGAACCGGTGGTTCCTCCGCGACCTCGACAGCCGGAACGGCGTCGTCGTTGACGGGCAGCGCATCTCGTCCGACTGGGAACTCGAACTGGGCCAGACGATTTCCCTTGGAACCTGCCAGCTCGTTCTGACCGACGTTCATCCCGACCTAGCGACGTCGAACTCCATCACCCCCAGCGATCCGTACGCCATCATCGAGCGCAAGGCCGGAACGCAGTTCGATCGCCCTCGCCGCGTCGCGCAGGAAGGCCCCGGCGCATCGGACCTGTTCCAGCTCGCCCGCGCCATGAACGCGGCGGTCGATACCGTCGCTCTGGCCGACTGTGTCCTGGAAGGCGTGATGAAAGGGACGAACTCCGATGTCGGGGGCATCCTGCTGTTCCCCAGCATGGCGGGAGGAACCGACTCGTCCGCACTCCGGCTGATCTCCGCCCGCGGCGGGGAGAATACGGGGTTTTCCAAGTACCTGTCCGACATCGTGCTGCACGACTGCGAAGCGATTCTCGCGCACGACATCGCCGAGAACTCGCTGCTCATGGCGCGCGACAGCATCACCAGCCTCGCCGCCCGCAGCGCCATCTGCGCCCCGGTGCGCCACAAGGGCGTGGTCGTCGGACTGATTCACCTGTACGTGACTGCCGAAGGGCGGGCGCTCGATGCCGACTGCCTCGAGTTCACTCTCGCCGTGGCCGATCAGTTTGCGAGCGTCCTCGAGGCGGTCCGCGAACGCGAGCAGTTGGCCGTCGGGCTGTCGCGCGTCGAAAGCCAGTTTCAGGAACTGCGGCAGCAGCTGGCGGTGGAAACCGAACTCGTCGGCCGCAGTCCGCTGCTCGACAAGGTGCGGAACGCGATCGCCCGCGTCGCGCCAACCGATGCCACGGTCATGATCCGCGGGGAAAGCGGCGTCGGAAAAGAACTGGTCGCCCGGGCCGTGCACTTCAACAGCGCCCGCAAGACGGGGCCGTTCGTGTGCGTCAACTGCGCGGCGCTGACGGAAACCCTTCTCGAAAGCGAGCTGTTCGGACACGAGAAAGGGGCCTTCACCGGAGCGAGCGCCCAGAAGGCAGGGAAGTTCGAACAGGCCCACATGGGGACGATCTTCCTCGACGAAGTCGGAGAGATGTCGCCCGATATTCAGTCGAAGTTCCTTCGGGTTCTCGAAGGCAACCCGTTCGAACGGGTCGGCGGCGACAAGGCCATCAACGTGGATGTCCGCGTCGTCACGGCGACG
This sequence comes from Caulifigura coniformis, assembly GCF_007745175.1. Classification (GTDB taxonomy): domain Bacteria; phylum Planctomycetota; class Planctomycetia; order Planctomycetales; family Planctomycetaceae; genus Caulifigura; species Caulifigura coniformis. The sequence continues at coordinate 1,419,481 of NZ_CP036271.1, forward strand.
AACCGCAATCTCGAGATGGCCGTGCGCGAAGGAAAGTTCCGGCAGGACCTCTTCTTCCGCCTGCAGGTGATCGAGGTGGTGGCCCCGCCGCTCCGCGAGCATCCGGAGGACATCCCCGCGATTACGCAGCACTTCCTTGAGCGGTTCGGGCGGAAGTCACGGGTTCGCGTGAAGGGACTGAACCGCGAGGCGATGGAACTGCTGAAACGGCATCCCTGGCCGGGCAATGTGCGCGAGCTTCGCAACGTGATTGAGCGTGCGGTGATCCTCACCGATCACGAAGTGCTCACACCGGCCGACATCACCCTCAGCCACATCGAGGCAAATCTCCAGAGCCCGCTGCCCGGAGAGACGCAGGCCCGACCGGCGACGCCCCGTTCGGACACCGTGACCGAGCGGCCGACGGAACCCGGCCCGCGATCCGCCTCGCCGGCGCCGCCCCCCATCGATCCGAACCGGATCTGGTTCGACCTCGCCGAAGAAGGGGCCACGCTCGACGAGATCGACAAGCTCTACATCCACGCCGTGCTCGAGCACTGCAAATGGAACAAGTCGAACGCGGCCCGACTGCTGGATATCGAGCGGACGACGCTCGACCGCCGGCTGAAGCGCTACGGGTTAGAACGGCCGTCGCGAGACGAGGAGTAACTAGGCGGCTATTCCGGCGGATCAGATCGAGACAATAAGTGGCCAGTGGCGAGCAGGCCCATGAAGAGTGTTAGATAGATTCCACTGCTGACGACAAAGGCCATAAATCCGCGGTGATAGGTGATGATCGCAGTGAAGATAAGCCACACACTGAACAGTTCGCCAAATGCCATCTCGCTGAACACACGGCTCACGATGGCTAAGATTTTGGTACGCACAACTGCTCCACAATCGTGGCAGGCACAGCTGAAGTAGGTCGAACTAGGCGCTCACCGCGGGTGCGACTGCCTTGTCCGCCGGCTTCCAGTCCACCAGGTGCAGTTCCACCGTTTCAAACCCACGGAACTCATTCATCTGAGGCTGGAAGCAGAGGGAGATCGGAGAGTCGCCGGCGGCGGCGATTTCGTCGGCCCATTCCGCCCGGCCGAACGCCACGGCCCGCAGCACCTTGCCGTTCTGACGCACCCGCAGCGACAGGTGGCGTTCTCCGCCGCCGAACTTCTTGGGTGGTTCCACAAGGTCGAGCCGGTTGATCGCAAACACCGGCCGGCGATGTTCGGCTCCATACGGGCCCAGGCGATCGAGTTCGCGAACGGCCCGTGGAGTGAGGTCGGCCAGCGTGACTTCGGCATCCACGTCCAGCGCCGGTTCCTCGACCCCCTCGACGAAGTAATCGATCGCGACCGACGCCAGCTTCTCGCGAAACGCATCGACATTCGACTTCGCCAGGCGCACCCCCGCGGCAAAGCTGTGGCCGCCGAAGCCTTCCAGGAGTTCGGCACAGGCGCCGAGGGCCGCGTGGAGGTCGAAGCCACCGAACGACCGGCCCGACCCGTGGGCCGTGCCGGCGGCCTCATTCACCTTCAACATGATCGTCGGCCGGGTGAAGTGTTCGGCGATCCGGTTGGCGACGATCCCCATTACGCCCGCGTGCCAGTCGGTGCTCGGCAGGACGAGCGCCGGATGCGACAGCCACTGCTCGTTCGCTTCGACGAGTTCCTTCGCCTGCTTGAACATCCGCCGTTCGACGGTCTGGCGGTCCTTGTTGAGTTGGTCGATATAGGCCGTGAGCTGGGCCGCCCGTGAGCGGTCTTCGGTCGTCAGCAGTTCCACGGCGAGCCGTGCCTGGCCGAGACGGCCTGCGGCATTCAGTCGGGGCCCGATGGCGAACCCAATGTCCTCCGCCGTCAGCGACTTCTTCTCATGCAGCTCGCAGATCTTCAACAGCATCTCGAGACCGACGGTCGGCCGTTCGAGCATTGCCTGCAGTCCGTAGGCGACGAGAACCCGGTTCTCGCCACGCAGGGGAACGACGTCGGCCACGGTTCCCATCGCGGCCATTCCGACGGCCTGCATCAGGAACTCGCGCAGCCGCGGCGGCGCCTTGCCGTCCGTTCCCATCCGCTGGCAAATCGCCCACGCCAGCTTGAAGGCCACTCCCGCGCCGCACAGTTCGGGGAACGGGTACTCGCTCCCCGGACGTCGCGGATGAACCACCGTCGCCGCGCACGGCAGCGAATCGGTCATGTGGTGGTGGTCGGTGACGATCAGCTCGAGGTTCAGCTCTTTCGCGAGGCCCGCTTCCAGCAGGCTGCAGATGCCGCAGTCGACCGTCACCACCAGCCGCGTCGGATCCTCCGCGGAGAGTTTCCGCACCGCTTCGAGGTTCAGCCCGTAGCCTTCCTCGAACCGGCAGGGGATGTAGTAGTCGACCTTCGCGCCGGCCAGCTTCAGGCAGCGATAAAGGATGCTGGTCGCCGTCACGCCGTCGACGTCGTAGTCGCCGTAGATGGTGATCCGCCGGCCGGCGTTCATCGCCGCGAGGATCCTGTCGGCCGCCTCACTTGCGCCGGGGAGCAGGTTCGGGTCGTGCAGATCGACGAGCCGCGTCTGCAGGAAAAGCGTCGCGTCCGCTTTCGTGAGCAGGCCGCGGGCGGCCAGCACCTGGGCCAGCAGCGGAGAGCAGTCGAGGTCACGGCTCAGCCGTCCGATGACGGCCGAATCATGCAAGGCAAACGTCCAGTTTCGGGGCATTCGTCACTGGTCCGGAACGGACCGCATTCATCAGAGAGGACACTCCTTCGTCCGGCCCAAATCGCCCATGCGATCAACGACCAGCGAAACCCGACCCATTGTCACGTCGAAAGACGGATTCCGCCACCATGGGGAACGCCGCGCCGCTCTTTGATCGCCGCTCCTTGAGTCTCGCCTCGCCCTCCGGGTATCGTGACTGAACCCGTCATCGGAGGCCGCAGCCTGCGGCCGTTCACAGCCCCTTGAGGACATCATGCGTCACTGGCGATCAGCGTTGGCCTACACCGGAGTTCTCACCCTCGGTTACCTCGCCGGCGCCTCGGGGGTGTCTCCCTTCCGTCCCGCGGCCGCCCAGGACAAGGCCCTGTCCAAGCCCAATGCAAAGCTCTCCGCCGCGATCATCGCACTCAGCGAGGCGGCCGATTCGCAGAAGACCGACGGGAACTACGAAGCGATCACCCAGGGGGTGAATTCGTTCCTGGTCCTTTCAGGGGGCGGCAACGCCCGGGCCGATCTCGAAAGCGGCAGCGGCGTCGACCCGGAAACCTATGGCGCGCTCTACGCCGGGCAGGCCATTCCCGAACTGGCCGACCAGATCACCAAGGACGACAACGGACGGCTGACCTTCAACGGCCAGGTCATCCAGATGTACTCAAAGAGCAAGCTGCAGAGGGTTTACGCGAACCGTCTGAAGCTCGCCGGGACGCGCTGAAACTCGCGCCTTATGCAGGCGGCTGGAAGTGCCGTTCCGTCGAGTCGACCGGGCGATCCGGCCGGGTGACAGGACGGCGTCTGAACGTCTTGTCGACGGAGTCCGGGGTTGGGAAGCCGGATTGCGGCAACGCTGTCGCACCGGCCCCTGCGGGGGGCCGGTTGTCGCTTGTATTTTGTCCCGACTTGCGCCGGAAAGTCTTATGAACCGCTTGCTGACTTCTCCTTGCATCAGCTGGCTGATGCCCGCGATGCTCGCCGCTCTTTGTGGGGCTGCCCCTGCCGTTTCGACGGCGGACGACAGTGTGGCCCCTGGGACGGCGAAATGGGCCGACCTGGGCCAGCAGACGACGCTCGAAGTCGTCTATCTCCCGCCCGGCAATTTCGTGGCGGGGAGCACGGCGGAAGAGAAGCAATGGGCGGTGGGACAAGATGGCGGCGCTCTCTTTTCCTCGGGTGGCGGCGCTCGAGAGGCTTTTGAAGGCGACCCCCGGCCGATGCGGGTGAAGGAGGGTTTCTGGATGGGCCGCACGGAGGTCACCGTGGGGCAGTTTCGCCGCTTCATCGAAGAATCCAAATACGTGACCGACGCTGAAAAGCCCGGCGGGAAGACGATGGTGTTTGACAGCGACTGGAAACCGAACATCACGAACTCGGGAAAGCCACCGCATCCCTGGGTGGACCGAACGGACAAAAGCTGGAGGGATCCCAACCACGGCGTGCCCGAACAGGCAGACTTCCCGGTCGTCTGCGTCAGTTACAACGACATGAACGCGTTTTGCGAATGGCTCACCAAACGGGAGAAAGCGGCCGATCGATTGCCGGACGGTCTGGTTTACCGATTGCCCACCGAAGCGGAGTGGGACTACGCCTGTCGCGGCGGCCGTACCGACAGCAGCTACTTCTGGTGGGGCAGCAATCTCGACGATGCGAAAGGGCGGTTGAACATTTCGGGTCTGGACCTGCTTCCCGGCAAAGACTACGCCTGGCCCGGTGCGAAGCTCCCCTGGCTCGACGGTTATGCGATGGTCTCGCCCGTTGATCACTACGGCGCGCAGGGCCGCAACGGGTTCGGGTTGGCGGACATGTGCGGCGGCGTGTGGGAATTCGTCATCGATGATTTCGATCCCAAAGGCGGTCACGAAGAGGTGTTTTACGAAGACCCGGAAAAACGCACGGTTTCTCACCCGGTTTGCCGCGGCGGGAACTATTACGACGTGCCGGGCAACGCGCGGTGTGCCGTTCGATTAGGAATCGCTTCGGTGACCTACTCCGATTCCCGAGATGGCTTCCGCATCTGCCTGGCACGGCCGGTGGTGAAGTAAATCAGGCGGTGCCTGGCCGTTTGTTCGGTTGACGATCCAGGTGCGTCTCCGGCCGGCACAGCAATGAGAAACCCCTTCGCCCCCGCCGGAGGGCCTGTTTCTGAGAATCGTCGAACGGGTCGGATTTGAACGGTTCTCGACGTTTGCGCGGCTCTCCCCGGCGTGGCATGAGCGTTACAGCCCGACGTTTCGGAATCCCCAACGGCCGATCCCCCGTCTCTGGCAGAGACTGCGCCTTTTGACAGGGTTTTTCTTTTCGGCCGTCCGAAACCGTAGATACAATGCGGTCTTGAGGGTGGAGTGCGCGACGCGTCCCGTTCGGGGCATCCCCGCAACCCTCCTCAGGTCTGAATTCCTGTCGAACGCGAATGACACTCGCTCCGCGCCGCGGAACGCCTGTCACTTCGCACATACTTCCGGTCACGTTGGGGATCGTCATGCGTTTTGCTTCACGCAGGGCACGGTGGATGGCAGCCGCGGCTGCTGCCGTTGGACTGGGTCAATTCTCAGGCGTGGCTCTCGCCAGTGACGCTCCGTCGACGCTGGTCCGGAGCTATACCGCCCCCAACGGAGAGACCTATCTTTCCGTTTCGCTTCGCGCCGAGAATCTCCCGGCCGAACCGGTCCCGCATGACCACGTGGTCCTCGTCGACACGTCGGCCAGCCAGGTCGGCGAGCATCGCCGCCACGCTCTCGCCGTGGTCGACCAGTTCCTCGCCGCCCTGCCCGCCAGTGATCGCGTGTCGGTGGTGGCGATCGATGTCGGCTCCGCCCCGATGACGAAAGGCTTCGTGACGCCCTCCCAGGCGGCCGCCGAAGCCGTCTCCGGCCTCAAGAAACGCGTCCCCGCCGGGGCCACGAACCTCCAGGCCGCCCTCACCTCCGCACTCCAGCAGTTCGACCGCACCCGCCCGGGCTCGATCGTCGTCATCGGCGACGGCATGAGCATCGCGCATCTCCTCCAGCCGGCGGAGTTGAACTCGCTCACCTCGGCCATGAAGGACGCCCGCGTCGCCGTCCACAGCTACGCCGTCGGCTCGAAGACCGACATGCAGCTGCTCGGAATCCTCGCCACGCAGACCGGCGGTGTCGTGAAGATCGACAACGGCCAGACGACGCCCGACGTCGTCGGCCGCGAACTCGCCACGGCCGCCACGCTCCCCGTCTTCTACCCCGAAGCGCTGCAGGTCAACTGGACCGGCGCCGAGGTGCAGCCGTCGCAGGCTCTCCCGATGCGGGCCGACCGCTCGACGGTCTACCTCGCCCGCGGCCGCGTCGCCCCGGATGCAACCCTGACCGTCTCCGGCGGCCAGTCGAAGTATTCCTGGTCGGTCAGCCAGCCGCAGATGACGCAGGGCACGACCGTCCTGGGACATCTCTGGCACAGCACCAACGAACTCGGCGGAGACCTCCTCCCCCTCGCCGGCGATGAACTCGTCGCTTACGCGCAGGACATGCAGGTCGCCCGCGTCGAATCCCTCGAAGCACAAGGGACGGCCGCAATGAAGGCCGGCCGCAAAGAGGTCGCCCAGAACATCGGCCGCACCCTGAACTCGATCGAGCCGGGCAACGTCCGGGCCGTCGTGTTTCAGCAGGCGGGCGAGCAGGATCCTGCTCCCCTCCCGTCTCCTCCCCCGGCCGCCGCGGACGACCTTTCCCCGCGTGAACTCCCCTCGGGTCGCGGCCTGATCGCCGATGTCGAAGCTCGCCGCGCGGCCCTCGCCGGCCGGTTGCAGCGTGAACTGGAAGTCGCGATCCAGGCGGCCCGCTCGGAAGTCACCCTCGACCCGGCCGCCGCCCAGGCGCGCCTGGAAGCGGAACTCGCCTCCCTGAAGGCCGCGACCGAAATCGACCGCGAAGCCCAGGACCGCCTGATCCGCACCGCCAATGGCGCCCTGCAGGACATCAAGGCCCGGCGCGCCACGCTCGAAACCGCCCAGGCCTCCCGTCAGCGGGCCGCCGCCGAACGTCGCGCAGCCCAGCAGCTCGAAAACCGCCTCGCCGCCGACGAACGGAACCTGAAGAACCTCGTTGACCAGGTTCGCGCCGCGATGAACGACGGCTTCCATGGCGACTCGGCCGCCTTCGAAGAGGCCGAAGCCATCGGACGCATCATCTACAGCCGCAACCCCGGCAGCGCGATGGGCACGGCCACGGTGTTCGAACCCGAAGCCGCCGGCGCGCTCGACAAGTCGTCACGCCTGCGGGCCCTGCGGTCGGACAAGTTCCTCGCGATGCTCCACCAGGTCGAGCTGTCGCACGTGCCGTTCCCGGACGAGCCGCCGATCAACTATCCGCCGGCAGAAGTCTGGCAGTACATCACGCAGCTCCGCCAGAAGTGGAAGTCGGTCGACCTCCACAAGAACAGCCCGAACGAAGAGCGGATCTACAAGGCCCTCGATCAGACGGTCGATTTCCAGTTCACCGGCCAGACCCTGCAGGAAGTGATCAACTACCTGTCGACCGAGCACAACATCACGATTCGGCTCGACAATACGGAACTCACCAACGCCGGCGTCGGTCCCGACCAGGAAATCCAGCTGGTCATCAGCGGCATCACGCTGCGGGCAGCTCTCAAGCTGATGCTCGAAGACGTCGGCGGCACTGAGCTCGCCTACATCATCGAAGACGAAGTGATGAAGATCACCACCCGCGAAAAGGCCGACACGATCCAGCAGGTTCGCGTCTACCCGGTGGCTGACCTCGCCATCTCCCCGATCGTTCAGCCAATGATCGCCCAGAGCATTGCCGGCTCGGCCGGTGGTGGCCAGGGCGGCCTGGGCGGCATCGGTGGCGGCGGCGGCATGGGCGGCGGTATGGGCGGCATGGGTGGCGGCGGCATGGGTGGTATGGGCGGCGGCGGCATGGGTGGTATGGGAGGCGGCGGCGGCGGGTTCTTCTCCGTCCCCAATCCCGAAGCCGCTCCGCTGAAAAAAAAACAGTAGGCCCTGAAACGAATAGGAAGTCTGCGGGCTTTGCGCAGACTTTTCGTTCTCCGGAGCCTTGGATCTCACGAGAAGGCCGACCTCACTCTTCTGAGGCCGGCCTTCTTGCATTGGCCGAACCGGGCCAGAAGGCCCCGCCGGTCAACACCACGACGCCTCTTGCCGCGCCGAAGCCGCAGCCCGCGCCCGCGTCCCCACGCCCGCGGGCGCCCGAGCCGGCGGCGGCGACGTTCAAGTTTCCCCCCGTCGATGCCCCCGACCTCGATGCGGCCTGGGACGATTTCTTCGCGAACAATACCCCGCCGGTTTCCGTCGTCGGCGGACACATGCTCAAGCTGCACGGCGCCGGACATCACAAGCAGGTCGTCGCCGCGCTCCGCGCCGCGCTCATCAACGGGCAGGCCCAGCCGTGGATGTATGAAGCACTTGCCGGCAGCATGGCGATCGAGAAGTTTCCCCAGGAGGAGATCGAGCGGGTTCTCCTGTCGATGACCGACTTCGGCCAGGCGGACTTCGCCTCAATGCTCTACTCCGCCGCGTATCTCGTGCGATTTGATCGGCTCGATACGGCCCTCAAGATGTATCGCCAGGCGTCGCGGATGCAGCCGGAGCGCCCGGAGCCTTACCTTCTCAGCGTCGAACACGCCGCCCTGTTCAAGAACCCCGATGACGTGATCTGGGCCGCGTGCGGGGTCCTGAGATACGACTGGACCGCGGAGCGGGCGACCAATATCCAGACGGCCCGCAGCGCCCTCGCGAACCTGGAACGCGATCTCGCCAAGGCCGGCAATCAGCCCGCGATCGACTCCCTTCGGACGGCCGTCGCCGAAGCCCAGGCGATCGACGTCGAAATCGAAGTCGTCTGGAGCGGCGACAGCGATATCGACCTCGAGGTCGAGGAGCCGTCCGGAACCGTATGCTCCATCACCCAGCCGCAGACCGCCGCCGGCGGCAACCACCTCGGCGACGGCTACGGTCCGCGGCCACAGGACTGCCGGGAAACGTATGTCTGCCCGTCTGGCTTCGCCGGCGAGTATCGGATCCGCCTGAAGCACGCCCGCGGGAACGTAATCGGCCGCCGCGCCACCGTTACGATGACGACGCATAAGGGAACGTCCGCCGAGTCGCGGCAGACGAAGACAATTGTCTTCGAAGACGGTCAGGGCGCGACCTCGGTCCGCCTCGACCGCGGACGCCGCGAACTGCCCCGCACCGTGCAGGAAAACCGCCCGGCCGGCCAGCCGGTGACGCGTCGCCCCGGCGCGAAGTCCGGACGCCGCGATCCCAACGTCGTCCCCGCTTCGGGGCAGGCGAATCCGGCCGGGGCCATCATCGGGGCGATCGGCTTCCAGCCAAACGTCCAGGTGATCAGCGAAGGCGTGACTCTCGGAGCGTCGGCCTTGATCTCTCCGGACCGCCGGTATGTGAGAATGGGGATCAGCCCCACGTTCTCGAACATCACCGATGTCTTCACGTTCAGCGTCTTCGGCGGCGTTCCGGCCGGCGGCCCCAACAACAACCAGGGTCCTCAAAACCGCTGAGACCACCCGCACCCCGGCTGCTCCAAAGCAGCCGGGGTGCTTCGCATTTGCACTGCTCCCCGTCAGCCCGCAGGGCCGGCGGAGCCGGCCGCCCCCCATGGAAGGTCGTCCCCTCGTCTCCCCTCACACCTCAAATGAGTGGACGGCGCTCGGGTGAACGGACATTCGCCGATACGGTCGCGGCCAGGCGTCACGGCCTTTTCTCGGGTCCCCTGCGCGGAGGGCGTCTCAGCCGGTTGACGCCGACGGGACGCCACCCTCGATGAAATGGCGAGACGATCTGAAACGGCCCGCGCCCCTACCCACGCGGATGGCACTTCGCGTGGATCGATTTCAGCCGGCTGTGCTCGACGTGCGTATACACCTGCGTCGTGCGGATGCTCGCGTGCCCCAGCATCTCCTGCAGGGCGCGAATCTCCGCGCCGCCGGCCAGCATGTGCGTGGCGAAACTGTGACGCAGCGTGTGCGGACTCACCTTGTCGGCACAGCCGGCCCGCGTCGCATACTTCTTCACGAGCTTCCAGATCATGATCCGCGTCAACGCCTTGCCCGCGCGCGTCACGAACAGCGCATCCTGGTCGCGGCCGCGGACCATCACGGTCCGCTCGCCGGCGATGTACGCCTCGAGGGCCGAGACCGCGACCGGGTTCAGGTTCACGATCCGTTCCTTGTTCCCTTTTCCGCGGCAGTGGGCGATGGAGTCGGCCAGGCGCACGGATTTGATCGTCAGGTTGCTGACTTCCGAAGCACGGCAGCCCGTCGCATACAGGACCGCCAGGAGTGCCCGATCGCGGAGCGGATAGGCATCCGCACGCGTCGGAGCCGCCAGCAGCTTGTCGACCGTTTCCGGACTCAGGACGGTCGGCAGATATTCCCACAGCTTCGGCGACGACATGAGGTCGACCGCGCTCTGGGTCAGCACTCCCTCGAGAACCAGGTACCGGAAGAACATCTTCAGCGCGACCAACCTGCGGGCGATCGTCGACGCCGAGAGATTCCGCTCGTGCAGCGCCTGCAGGTAATCGCCAAGCAGCGGCAGGTCGACAGCCTGCACCGACTGGATCCGCCGGCTGCTCGACCACTCCGTGAACTGCCGGAGGTCGTTCCGGTAGGCGGCGATGGTGTTGGCCGACATTCCGCACTCGGCCGCCAGGTATTGCAGAAATGACTCCACATGCGTCGCCGGACTGAGCGCGACCAGGTTCGACTGGGCGGCGGGTCCGGGAGGTCGACGACGAGGAGGCATGGGATCCGCAGCAACAGGCCGGAATGCAGACAAAAACCTGCTCCTGTTATCGACCCCCGGGCAACAACCACCCGACCCTCATTTCCAGGCCACCTCCCCCGCCCGCAAGTCAGCCCATCGGCAAACCCGAAGACCACCGCCCCGCGTGCCAAAGCTCCGTGAGCCGTACAAACGTCACAACCCGCCCTGCCTTCCTTCACTTCCTTTCCTTCTGTTCCCTCTTGAAACCAACCACCCGACGAACGCCCCCCGTCATCACCCCCGCTCTCCCTTCCTCCTGTCCAACCGCAAACCGCGTCCCCGCGCCCAGTACCACATTTACGCCACCTGCTTATGATGTGGTTCTATGCCAGCCCCCAAGCTGATCGCTGTTCTCCCCACGCTCCTCACCCTCGGCAATGCCGTCTGCGGATTCGGAGCGATTACGTTCGCGGCGAAACTCGGGCCCGCGGGCCCCGCCCAACTGGCGAACGACTCCGTGCCGGTGATCTGCGCGATCCTGGTGTTCGGCGCGATGCTGTTCGACATGCTGGATGGCAGCGCGGCGCGGCTCACCCGCCAGACGAGCGAACTCGGCGCGCAGCTCGACAGCCTGTGCGACGCGATCAGCTTCGGCGTGGCGCCGGCGTTCCTCATGCTGCAGTTCGTCACGCGCCATCTCTCGGGCGGGTGGTCGTTTCCCGCACGACTCCTCTGGACCATCGCCGTCCTCTACGTGCTCTGCGCCGTGCTGCGGCTGGCGCGATTCAATGTCGAAACTGATGAGGACGATTCGCACGACGGCTTCAGCGGGCTTCCCTCCCCGGCGGCCGCGGGAACCGTGGTTGCATTTCCATTCGCGATGGGCGAACTCGTCCGGTGGTCGAACAGCGGAAATGACACCGCGCGGGCGCTGGCCGAATGGCTGATCCCAGCCGTCCGAACGGTGCTCCCCCTCGTCACGCTGGCGGTTGCTGTGCTGATGGTCTCCCGCATCCGCTATGCTCACTTCTTCAACCAGATGCTGCGCGGCCCCAGAAGCCGCCGGCATGTGATCCAGCTGGTGTTCGCGGCGGCCGTCATCTTCTGGATGCACGAGCTCGCGTTCCCGCTGATCTTCTGCTGGTTCGCATTCACACCGCCGGTCGTGGCCGGCTGGCGCGAGCTGACCCGTCGCTACTGGCCCAGGCGAGCGGAGCAGACCTGATGTTCACCGGACTCGTCGAAGGGCTGGGAACGGTCCGCGGTTCCCTGCCCGCCGGCTCTGGCCAGCGGCTTGTGATCGAGCCACCGGCCGAACTGCTGGCCGGCGGGCTGCCCCAACTGGGCGACAGCATCGCCGTCAACGGCTGCTGCCTGACGATCGTCGATCTCGGTGGGGGACAGTGGTCGTTCGACGTCGGCGAAGAATCACTGAATCGGACGAACCTGGGCGAATTGACGCCGGGCGACGTCGTCAATCTGGAGCGGGCCCTCGCGGTTGGTCAGCGGCTCGGCGGGCATTTCGTCCAGGGGCACATCGATGGTCGCGGGACCGTGGCGTCGATCGAGCCGGATGGCGAATGGATCACGATGCGGTTCCGGCTGCCGGCGGCGCTGGGGCGCTACCTTGTCGAGAAGGGCTCCATCGCGATCGATGGCGTGAGCCTGACAGTCGTCGAGGCTCTTCCAGAGGAGTTCAGCGTCATGCTGATTCCCCACACGCTGGCAGCCACCACGCTCGGGCGGCGGAAGGTTGGGGACACGGTCAACCTGGAGGTCGACCTCCTCGCCAAGTATGTCGAGCGGCTGCTCGCCGGCCGAACTGCCTGAAGGGCAACAACTTCTGTCGCGCAACCACTCTTGGTGCCCGCCCGCGATCTCTTGTGATCGCCAGATTCTTGAGCGCGAAATCGCAATTTTTCTGAAACGTCCTAACCCGATTTCCGTCTCTCCCTTAGGCGGCTGCGCCCCGGTATTGGCACGGCCCGCAGGTTCACTGAACACTTGACCACAATGGGTGGATTTGTACACTGCGGCCGTCTCAAATGAATGACGGCATGGGTGTCTCAGGGAGGAGTCGAAATGCTGGTGCTTGGTCGGAAAGTCGAAGAGGCGATTCTGCTCGACGGGGGTCGAATCCGGATCTCGATCCTGGAAGTGCATGGCGGGCGGGTGAAGCTCGGAATTGAAGCCCCCCGCGAGGTCAATGTGCAGCGCGAAGGAGCCGGCTTTCACGAGCGTGTCCCCGCCTGCTCCACCTTCGACCGCGGCTAATCTCTCAAGCCCAGTCCGGCTCTCAAGCCCGGTCCGGCCCTGAAGCCCAGTCCGGATACGGCCACACCAGCCGACCACCCGGTCTCCCCGCGAGCCATCGCGCCCACCGCACCTCAACTGAGCGCCCGGCGCTGGCCGCCCGGACATTCAACCTGCCCTCCGCGCTGGCGAAAACGTCCCGGCTCGATGTCAGTATCTCGCTGCGGCATGCGACGCAACCAACGTCTCAACGGAAGGTGACGGCCCAGAGCCCCTTCAGGCAGGCGAAGACTCTGCCCGATGCGCAACCCCTCCCGTCAGGGTGGAGAGTTCGTTCTTTGGCAACGCAAACAGGGGATGATCAGCCCCGCGAGAGGAGGTGAAAGACCACTCCAAAGTTCGTCACACATGTCACAGGTCCAGAACTCCAATGTTTCAGACGTTTTCTTGCTGTCACAGGTCGTCACAGCTCGTCACACGTCTCCCCCGGGGGGACGCCCCCATGACTCCCCCGCTCTGCCACGTCACCGGGCCCCTCCCCCGCGCAACCTCCCGCGCAGGGTGGAGGGAACAATGCACACACACCGCCATCCCGTCACTCGCCATCACCGCTGGCCATCCGGCACCACTGGTTCGCCGGCCACGGGCGTATCCCGTGCCCCACTCAAGTTTTGCAGGGAGGAACGGCATCTTGCACGAACGGCCCCCCGGCCCCGTTCATCTTGCCTCGAATGCTCCCGGACACCCCCCCGCTGCCCCCTCGCGGCATTGGTGAGACGGCCTGACGCTGATAATCTCTCCGTTTTGACGCTCCGCGCCCCCGGTTTCCGAGGCGCCGCGGACGCAGGACCCGTCTCGGGCGATCCCGCACCGGCAGCCGCCGTTTGCCTCGTCGCCGCCTCCACCGCTGACGCTGCGCTGAAAGTTTCCCATGAACGCTTCAATTGTCCTTCTCCCCGGCGATGGAATCGGCCCGGAAGTCACTGCGGAAGCCGAGAAGGTGCTCAGGCACGTCGCCGCCCGCTGGCATCACCAGTTCCACTTCGAAACTCACCTCATGGGCGGGTGCGCGATCGACGCCGAAGGCGATCCCCTCCCGGCCGCATCGCTGGCCGCCTGCAAGAACGCCAACGCCATCCTGCTCGGCGCCGTCGGCGGGCCGAAGTGGGACGACCCGAAGGCCAAGACCCGCCCCGAGGCCGGACTGCTGCGGCTGCGCAAGGAACTCAACCTCTTTGCCAACCTCCGCCCCGTGAAACCGCACGACTGCATGCTCGATGCGTCGCCGCTGAAGCGCGAGATCGTCGCCGGAACCGACATCCTGTTCTTCCGGGAACTGACCGGCGGCCTGTACTTCGGCGAATCGGGACTCCGCGGACTCTCGGACGGAAGCGAAATCGCCTTCAACACGATGTCCTACTCGACCGGCGAAATCGAACGCGTCGTCCGCCTCGCCGCCCAGGCCGCGATGAAGCGCCGGAAGAAACTGACGATGGTCGACAAAGCCAACGTCCTCGAGGTCTCGCGACTGTGGCGGCGCGTCAGCGAACGCATCGTCAAAGCCGAGTTCCCCGAATTGGCCTATGAGGTGGTCCTCGTCGACGCGATGGCAATGCACCTCATCTCCCGTCCGTCGGCATTCGACGTGATCGTCACGGAGAACCTGTTCGGCGACATCCTGACCGACGAAGGGGCCATGCTTCCTGGTTCGCTCGGTCTGCTCCCGTCGGCGTCCATCGGCAGCGATGGCCCGGGCCTGTACGAACCGATCCACGGCTCGGCGCCCGACATCGCCGGTAAGGGAATCGCGAATCCGCTGGCGACGATCCTCGCCGCCGCGATGCTGCTCCGGCACTCGCTGAACCTCGAAACCGAAGCGGCGGCGATCGAAGCGGCCGTCGACAAGGTGCTCCAGAGCGGCGCCCGCACCCGCGATATCGCGGCCAGGGGAGCGACCGCCATCACGACCGGCGAAATGGGACAGAAGGTCCTGGAAGCGCTGGCCATCTGATCGTTGTGGTATGCTGTCGGCGAACGGGCGGCCCGAGCGGGCTGCCCTGCCAGCTCCGAATGTACGACCGGAATCCGCAGGACTGACCAATGCCAAGCCTTCTGAGGGCAGCCGCCCTGTTCACGACCGCCATCGTTTGCGCTGTCGCCGTGGCCGAAGACACCAGCGAGGTCGTGGTCGAGAAAATCAAGTTCTCGATTCCGAAGTCATGGGAGAAGCAGGAAGTCACCAACTCGCTGCGGCTGGCGCAGTTCAAGATTCCGGCGGCGGCCGGAGACTCGGAAGCGGGCGAACTGGTCATCTCCGGACCGTTCGGTGGCACGGCCGAGGCCAATATTTCCCGCTGGGTTTCCCAGTTCGATCCGGCCGGTCGGATGGTCAAGATGACGAAAGGGACTTCACCTCAGGGGGACTACATCTTCGCCGAGATCAGCGGGACCTACAACAAGCCGGATGGCCCGCCGATTCTCCGAAAGACGATCGCCGCCCCGGGATACCGGATGCAGGGCGTGATGATGACCCTGAAGGGAGGCGGCAATTACTTCTTCAAGCTGACCGGCCCCGACAAGACGGTGGCCGCACAGGGCGAGGCGTTCCGAGCCTCGTTCGGCGGCAAGACGGCCGACGAATCGGAATACAAGCTCGATTAGCCCTACTCGGCGAGCCCGAGCTCCAGGATTCTCCCGGCGAGTTCCGCTGACGATTCCCGGCCCGTGATCTCCACGGGCCGCGCTTCAATCAGGTTGCGGAACCAGGTTTCCTGGCGCTTGGCGAACTGCCGCGTGCGGGTCTTCACCTGCACAATGCATTCGGCGCGTGTTAATCGTCCGTCGAGGTACTCGACCACTTCCTTGTAGCCCAGCGCCTGCGAAGAAGTCCGGCCCAGTCCTCCCGGACGTTCCACGAGCCGCCGGACCTCATCGACGAGGCCCGCTTCGAACATCCGATCCACGCGGCGATTGATCCGCTCATGCAACCACGCCCGTGGCGGGGCCAGCCAGAACACCCGCCGCGGGCGCTCCCCCTCCGGCAGCGGCCCCTCCGCCAGCTGCGAGGAAGCGGCCACACCCGTGAGTTCAAAAATCTCGAGCGCCCGAATCACCCGCCGGACATCCTGCGGATGCAGCCTCTTCGCCGAGGCCTGATCGACTTCCGACAGCCGGGCGTGCAGCGCTTCAGGCGAGTGCTGCTGAATGAACTGTTCGAGCCGCGCCCGGATCGCGAGGTCCGCGGAGGGGCCTTCGAAGACTCCGCGAAGCAGGCTTCGCAGGTACAGCCCCGTTCCGCCGACGAATAGCGGAACCTTCCCCCTGGAGAGGATGTCCTCACAGGTTCGCTGCGAGGCCGTGACATACTCAGCCACGCTGAAGTCGACGCACGGATCGACAAGGTCGATCAGGTGATGCGGAACGGCGGCCTGCTCGTCCGAGGTCGGCTTGGCCGTACCGATATCCATGCCGCGGTAGATGGCCATCGAATCGAGCGACAGCACTTCGGCGTTCAGGCGCCTGGCCAGTTCGATGGCGGCGGCTGTCTTGCCGCAGGCGGTCGCCCCGGCCAGAAACCAGCACCGTCGAAGGACGTCGGGAGGAACACGCATGGAGGGCCTCACGCCTTCGGAGGCGTCACTCCCATGTCGGCCATCAGCAGCTGCATGTCTTCCCAAACCGGCTTCTTCGCTTCCGGGTTTCGCAGCAGATACGAGGGATGGTAGGTGCAGAGCACTTTCGCCCGACCGTGCTGATACCAGTTCCGCCGCATCTTCCCGATGGTGTCCGTCTCGCCAAGCAGGTTCTGGGCGGCAGAGGTTCCCCAGCAGACGATGTAGTCGGGATCGACAATCTCGATCTGGCCGTCGAGATACTCACGGCAGTTGGCGGCCTCCTGCGGAAGCGGAGTGCGGTTCCCCGGCGGACGGCAGCGGAGGATGTTGCAGATGTAGAGGTCTTCGCGTTGCCAGCCGCAGGCGGCGATGATCTTGTTGAGAAGCTGTCCGGCCCGTCCGACGAACGGCTCGCCCTGCGCATCCTCATCGGCGCCTGGTGCCTCGCCGATGAACATCACTTTCGCCTCGGGATTGCCGACGCCGAAGACCGTCTGCGTTCTTGTCGTCGCCAGCTCGTGGCAGCGTGTGCAGCCTTTGACGCAAGTGTCGAGCAGCTGAAGTGCCTTCTCGCGCGCGGCCCTTCCCTGTGGACGCCGTCCCTTCTTCACTTCCACCTCACTCTCAACGGTGTCGACCGGTTGGGCCGAGACCTCGACTTTATTCCTGGCCAGCGGCGATTCACCGACCGGCGTTCCGGCCGCAGCCGGCTCGTCGACGGCAACTTCACGAGGCCCGGAACTCTCTTCCCGAAAGACATGTGTCAGCCCTGCCGCCTGCCAGTCCTGGAGGAGCAATCGGACGGCCCGTGGGGAACGCGAAGCGGTCATGCGGCGAAGTGTAACAGGACGGAACCTGCCGGAAAGCGGGCGGCGCCGGGGAGAACTCACCTGTCTGCCCATTGAGCAGCACGAGAGGCCCTGCATTGCAACGCATCGGCACGACCAGTCGTTGTACTCCACAGAGACGGGGCCCTACCCTGCGTGCACCGGGCGTCACACCAAACAGGCCTGGGTGTTTCTGTGTTGCTTTCCTGACCGAAGGGAGTCTGTCGATGAGAACTTTGCGCCAGCCACGGAACGGTTCGCAGCGGGCAGGGCGGTTTACGATGGCCGTCGCCGGGGCTTGTTTCGCCATCTGCGTGACGACAGGGGCGCCGCGTCTCGCAGCCGATGCGTCGGGGAAATCCGCGGCGCTGCCGCCCGACAATCCGTTTGCAGTCGTCAGCGGCCTCCCATTTCAGACTCCCCCCTTCGACAAGTTCAAGAACGAGCACTTCAAGCCGGCGTTCCTGGCAGGGATGAAGGAACAACTCGACGAAATGAAGGCCATCGCCGGCCAGAAGGCCGAGCCGACGTTCGAGAACACGATCGTCGCCATCGAGAAATCAGGATCGCTGCTGACGCGCGTCGCCGCGGTCTTCGACAGTCTCACCTCGGCCCACAAGAACAGCGGCCTGCAGGACATCGAAACCGAACTCGCCCCCGTCCGGACGGCCCATGCGGACAACATCCTGCTCAACCGGCCGCTGTTCCAGCGCGTCGAGAAGCTGTGGCAGAACAAGGACTCGTTGGGGCTGACTGAAGAACAGTCGGAACTTCTGAAAGAGCACTACGAGCGTTTCCTGCGGGCCGGGGCGAAGCTGACGGACGAACAGCAGGGACGGATCCGCTCCATCAATGAACAGCTGTCAAAGCTCGAAACGAAGTTCGAGGAAAACCTGCTGGCGATCACTAAGGAACGGGCCGTCGTCGTCGACACGGCCGCCGAACTTGATGGCATGACGCCCGCGGAGATCGCCGCCGCGGCCGATGCGGCCAAAGAACGCGGCCTGGAAGGCAAATACCTCCTGCAGATCCAGAACACGACGCGTGTTCCCATCCTCACGTCGCTGAACAACCGGGCCGTGCGGCAACGCGTCTGGGAGGCATCGGCCTACCGCGGACTCGGTCGCAACGGCGGGGTCGACAACAGGGCCGTGGTCCTCGAGATCGCACAACTCCGCGCCGAGAAGGCGGCCGCGCTGGGATACGCGAATCACGCCGCGTACAAGCTGCAGAGCCAACTTGCGCGAACGCCCGAAAAGGCTCGCAAGCTGCTGACCGACCTCGTCCCCGGAGTGATGGAGAAGGTGAAGGAAGAAGCCCGTGACCTGGAGGCGATGATCAGGGAGTCGGGCGAGACGCACAAACTTGCGCCGTGGGACTGGGAGTACTACTCCGAGAAGGTCGGCAAGAAGCGGTTCGATGTCGATGAAGCCCAGGTCAAACCGTACTTCAAGCTCGACACCGTCCTGAAGGACGGCGTGTTCTTCACGATGAACAAGCTCTACGGAATCTCGTTCCGCGAGCGGACCGACCTCCCCGTCTACCAGAAGGAAGTGCGGGTCTTCGATGTCCTCGACAAGGATGGATCGCAGATCGGCCTGTTCTACGCCGACTATTTCAAACGCGACACCAAGCGCGGCGGCGCCTGGATGACCAACTTCGTGGAACAGTCGAAACTGCTGAACCAGAAGCCCGTGGTTGTGAACTGCCTGAACATTCCGCTGCCGGCCGAAGGGGAACCGCCGCTCATCAGCTTTGACAACGTGACGACCCTGTTCCACGAAATGGGGCATGGAGTCCACGGCCTGTTTTCAGACGTGACCTATCCGACGGTCGCCGGGGCGAACACGCCGCGTGACTTTGTCGAGTTCCCGTCGACGTTCGAGGAGGACTGGGCCATCCAGCCGGAGATCCTGGCCAACTACGCGAAGCACTATCAGACCGGCGAACCGATCCAGAAGGAGCTTCTCGACAAGGTCATCAGGTCGAAGAAGCACAACAAGGGATTCGAGACTCTCGAATACCTGTCGGCCGCGCTGCTCGACCTGGAGTGGCATTCGCTGACGAGCGACCAGATCCCGGACGACGTGGAAGCGTTCGAGGCAGAAGTGCTGAAGAAGGCCGGCGTTGATCATCCTGCCGTCCCGCCGCGCTACAAGTCCGCCTATTTCGCCCATATCTGGGGAGGCGGTTACTCGGCCGGGTACTACGCCTACCTCGCCAGCGAAGTCCTCGCGGCCGACGCCTTCGCCCACATGATGGAGCATGGTGGCTGCACGGCGCAGAACGGCGAATCGTTCCGCAGGGAGATCCTGAGCCGGGGCTCGAGCCGCGATCCCATGAAGTCGTACAAGGCGTTCCGGGGGAAGGAACCGACGGTCGATGCGCTCCTGATCCGGAGGGGCCTGAAGTAAGTCGGGTTCTGCTTATTTATCCGCCGCCGGCGTTCCTCCTGTGAGGGCCGCCGTTTTTTTTGTGGATCGATCCGGGACGATGATCGCCCAAACAGCGGAACCTCTTGCTGCGATTGATTACGTTGCTGAATCGCGCGAGTCCGCCCTGCTGGTCGCCACGGGGTGGTCTTGCGCTGGATCTATGTTAAGCCGTTAGAGTGGCCGCTCCCGGAACACCGGTCCTTCGCCGTCGCGACTCAACACGACATCCAATGAATTATTGCGACCGAAGGTCAAAGTTGAGGACGTTTGCACCCTGCCCGACTTCGGCCGTGAGGTCCGTCTTGCGGTTGTATCTGGGGGGAACCGTCTCCTTGCGTCCGGCCTCGGGGTCGCCTGTCGAGATCAGCACTTTGGCCGTCCCGACGAGAGCCCCTTTGTCCTCGGCTGAATAGTCGAGCTCATAACGGCCCGTCTCATCCGTCGCCCCACCGGCCGCACGACCGCCTCGACTCGGAACGAACTGAACAAATGCATTGCTCAGTGGTTTCCCATCCAGGGTGACCGTGCCGGTCACCGACGCGAGTTCGACTTCAGGCCGCCCGCAGCCGACCAGACACACCGCAGCAATCATCACCACCATCCGGTTCATCGGACCATCCGTTTATCTGGCAAGGAAGAACAGACATCTCCCGGTTCCCCAGTCGCGACGCGACAAGTCACGGCAGCAGGCCCAGGGAACTCGAAGACGAGTCAAGACGCGGGCCAGCGGAGAGAACATCCGACCCTGTCAAATCAGCGACGCTTTGCGAAGAGTTCACCACCGGTCCCCAGGGGCGCCAGACTGATTGACCTGGTGAGTGAATCCGGCGCGTCCACCAGGCAATTCCGATCAGCAATCTCAGAACTCGCCAAGCACCTGACCATCGTTCATGCCGAACAGACGATCGAGGGTCGAGTCGACGAGCCCCGTGCCGCCGGACCATCCATTCTGGTCCATATTCTCGCTCAGAAAGCGGACGGCCCCATCGGCGAGCACGACATGCGCCCCGCCGCTGTGGTTGCTCGACAACCCGCGGCGGTAGTAGTCGGTGGAGTTGCCGTAGACATTGCGAGGCGGATTCATGTCTCCGAAGGCCGTCGTCATGATACTCACATAGCCCCCGGCCTCCGGTGGAGTATACGTCGTCCGGAGGACAACGGATCCGTACATCCCCCACACCAACCCTGCCGAATAGTCCACTGATCTCGCCTTCCAGGCGCGTTCTCCAAGAGCGATCGTGTTGCTGGTTCCGTCCGTCAGGTCACGGAAACGTGTCGCGACGTTCTGACGAAACATTCCGTTGTTGGTGGAGCTGACAGCACCGGGGTCACCGAGCGGCGCCCGGAACGCCCAGCTGCCATTCGATGCCAGATAGTTCGAGGTCGCCGTCTCGTACAGCGCATGAACAAGATAGAAGTTGTTCCGCGGCGGGCCGACATCCGATGCACAGCGGAACGCGGCCATCGGCGCCTGGACGATCGGGAGCAGCGAGGGATCAGTCACAACGGCCGTGAAGTTCTTCCGACCGATATCAAGCGTGTTATACGCGGCAGACTGCTCGATATAGGGAGGCCCAGTTATTGGACCCGGTGCCGGTGAGCTGAATGGTCACGCCCAGCGGAAACGCTGAGTGTGCATCGTGGTAGTTATGCAGGGCCAGCCCAAGCTGTTTGAGATTGTTCTTGCACTGGGTGCGCCGCGCGGCCTCTCGGGCTTGTTGTACAGCCGGCAGAAGAAGAGCAATCAGGATCGCAATAATCGCAATGACGACAAGCAGTTCGATCAACGTGAAGCCGCGACGATTCATCCGACGCTCCCGTGAGAAAGACTTCGCGAGTCAGGACGAACGCATCCTGTCTGCACGCGACACACTGATCGCAGCGGCCTGAGTGAGGGTGATTTTCACGATACGGACCACACCAGTCTCAATAAGCCAGCGCCGATCCACTCGATGACGAGCAACGTCCCCCGATTGATCTCAGACAACCGCGCTGCGAGGCGTCATCCAGTGCAAACCCGTGTCAGCGATCCTATGCCCCCGAAAATCGCGACACAATGTGCGGGTGCGCAATCACCGGCGCAGATTGCGCAGCCTCGTCGACCTTCCCTGCGCAGCGATGGATTCACGGCGA